>CAYJNF010000110.1:0-4458 GCA_964370915.1 uncultured Chitinophagales bacterium | reverse complement strand
GGCAATGATGCGCGCCGTGGATGAAACACAGTACTTGCAGGAGGTCTGCAAGATTGTTGTTGAGGATTGCGGTCATGCCATGGTGTGGATAGGATTCGCGGAAGAGGATGAAGGGAAGTCCGTACGTCCGGTTGCCTCTGCTGGTTTCGAGGAAGGCTACCTTGAGACATTGCAGATTACCTGGGCTGATACGGAGCGAGGGCGTGGTCCCACCGGTACTGCGATCCGTACAGGAAGACCGAGCGCATGCCCGAACATGTTGACAGATCCGAAATTCGAGCCATGGCGCCAGGAAGCCCTAAAGCGCGGATATGCATCCTCGTTGGTTATTCCACTGATGGCGGGCGAGAAAGCGTTTGGTGCGCTTTCGATATATTCGCGTGAGCTATCATCGTTCACGGACGACGAGGTGCAATTACTCGTCGAGCTGGCCGATGATCTCGCGTATAGCATCAAAGCGATCAGGCTGCGGGTTGCACATGAACTGTCCGAAGAAAATCTTCGTCAAAGCGAAACGCGACTCCTTCTGGCGCAACGAGCCGGCCATGTCGGAGTCTTTGACCTCGATCTCACGACCGGCAAAGGTGTCTGGTCCGATGAGTTGAAGAATATCTATGGCGTACCTCCCGAGTCGGAGGGATCGGTCGAGGCATGGAAGAATCTGTTGCATCCCGTCGATTTGCCGAAGGTGCAAGACCAAATCAAGCGGGCAACACGCGCACATCTCTCGGAAATTGAGCTTGAGTATCGGATAATCCGCCCCGATAAGGAAATCCGCTGGCTTGAAGACCGTGGAATCATCAGCTACAATGAAGCCGACCACCGGAAGCAGATGATCGGAACGACCATCGACATTACCACCAGAAAACGGGCCGAGGAAACGTTCCGTCAGGATGAACGCCGGTTCCGGAAATCAGCCGTTCAGGTTCTTGGCTCGGTGGCGATTTCATTGGTCGCTGCCGAAACCATTGTCATGATTTTGCTTTCCCATCTGCATCCGCTTCCTGTCGGGCTTGATATCGTTCTGGACGGAATATCGATGCTGCTGTTGGTTTCGCCTGTACTCTACTTCCGTTTGTTCCGTCCGATGCTGCTGTTCATCAGAGAACACGACCAGGCTGAGGCGGCATTGCGCCATGCGTACGACGATCTGGAGTTGCGTGTCAAAGAACGCACGACGAGTCTTGCGGTTGCCAATGAGAGGCTGGAGCGTGAGATTGTCGAACGGACGCGAGCGCAGGCCGAGACAATCCACACAATGAAAAACCTTGAGTTCATTTCGGAGAGCGCCACCACTCTCCTCAGGGAGCAATCCAAAGAGGACGTGTTCAGGTACATTGCGGGAAAGATTTCGCATGCGCTCGGTGGTGAATTGGTGGTGATCAACGAATACGATCCGCTGAACACATGCACGATTGTGCAGGCGGTTGAGGGGAACCCGGATGACATTCGGATGCTCTCCGGCATCCTCGGGCGTGACCTTGTTGGATGGAACGTGCAGTTCGATCCGGCTGCCAGGAGCGGCATGAAGGGCGGATCACTGACGCGTGTGAAAGGTGGTCTGTACGACCTGACGTCCGGCAAACTCCCTCAACCACTCTGTCATGATATGGAAAAAGCGTTAGGGCTGGGCGATATCTTTGCCATGCCGTTCACGCTGGAAGAGGATCTTCTGGGCACGGTGGTTCTTCTTACACGCGCGCAGGGTTTTCCCGCCAATGAGCTGGTGGTGGAGACCATTGTGAACCAGGCAGCCGTTGTGTTGAAGCGGATGCGGGTTCTGGAAGAGCGCAAGCGATTGCTGATTGAAGCGCAGCGCGAACGTGAACGCGCTGAATCTCTCGCGCGGGAATTGAAGGCGGAAAAGAATATCATTGATGCAATCATGGAGAACACCAAGACGCAACTTGCCTATCTTGATCCCGATTTCAATTTCGTCCTGGTCAACTCTGCCTGCGCCCACGGGTCGGGATATCCGAAAGACAAACTGATCGGAAAGAACTACTTTGCACTATTTCCCGATGAGGCAAACCTGTCCACCTTTGAGAAGGTCAGAGATACGGAACGACCGATTGAGTTTTTCGCCAGACCTTTGGAATTTGCCGAGCAACCCTGGCGCGGCGTGACGTACTGGGATTGGAATCTCGTGCCGGTGAAGGGCGTTGATGGTCTGGTGCAGGGACTTGCGTTCTCCCTGGTGGATGTTACAGAGCACAAGCGGACTGAGGCCGCGTTGCGTACCGCGTTGGAGCAACTGAACGCGGAACAATCAAAACTGAAGGCAATCTTCGAGAATGCTCCGGAAGGAATTGTTGTCACGGATGAGGCGGGGCGGATTGTGATGGCAAACCTCGTTGCAGAAGAATTGTATATGCAACCTGTCTCGCATGCCGATGAGGAACAACCCACGCGCCTGTTGAACCTCCGGTATCCTGGTACCGTCGAGAGCGAACCACCGGACCTTCCGATGACAAGATCGGCGGTGCGCGGAGAGACCCTGCGCGAGGTGGAGATGCAACTCGCGTTGCCCGGCGGTGAGCTGCGTGATCTGCTCGTGAACTCGGCGCCCATTGCGAATGAAACAGGCAGCATCGCGGGAGCGGTGGGGATCTTCCACGATATCACACTCCGCAAACAGGCCGAAGAGACACTCCGCAAGAGCGCCGAAGAATACGAGCTGCTGATGGAAGAAGCGGGAAGCGGCATGCTGTTGGTGGACGGCAGAGGAACAATTATCGCCGCCAACAAACGGTTCGCGGAGATCGTTGGCATGGAAAAAGCCGAATGCCTGTCACGGGGGCTTGACGAGATTCTCTTCGCCGATGATGTGAAGCGATTCTTCCATGTGATCGAGTCGGTGAACAGGGGAGAGAAGGTTGCCATCGAACACGCGCTGAAGCGAAAAGACAACACGCTGGTGTATGTTGAAACCGATGCGAAGCTGTTGCCGAACGGCCCCATCCGGGTTATCGTCCACGATCTGACGGAACAAAAAGCGAAGGAAGAACGGTTCAAACACATGATCCGGGAAGAAGTGTTCGAAAAACTCTTCCTGAAGCTCAGGGCATTCAGGCACGGGCAGAGTGGCGCAATGAATCTCAACCGGCTTGCGTTGTACGCCGAGAATCTTCAGGTGCCCGAGGGAGGATCGTTGGGTGTCGGGGAAGAGAAAGTCAGGAACTTCATGGAGCGCTTCGCCTCGGTGATGGACGAATTCCGCACCATCGTTGCGCCCGAGCTGACCCATATCGCTTCGTTGGTGATGCTGGTGGAAACCGGGGGATCACCCTCTGCTATGGAAGAGTACAAGCATTCCGCCGAGGAGCTGCTCACGCTGGTCGAACACATGACGGAGAAGCTGAATGTGCTCGGCGTTCTCTCGGAAGAGTTTGCCTCTCCGATTCTCGAAACAATGCTTCCGGTTCTTCAGGAAGTCATCTCTACGGTCACACGCATGCAGATGACCATCCGGAATGTTTCAAATGCCGTGGACACGAACTTCGTTTCCGATATTATTCCCGTGATGAGGTCGGCCATCTCCAAATTCGAATCGCAACAATCTGAGATAACGATCGATATCGATCCTTCGACGGTCAACTGCAGGACAATCATCAGTCCGTCCGAATTGGGAGAGGTCCTGGTGGTGCTTGTGCAGAACGCGCTGGAAGCGTGCGATAGTGTGCGCAAAGAAGAAGGTGAACGAACGCGGGTCGACATCTCGGCCACCGATGTGGGGGAGACGGTCCGGATTACCGTGCAAGACAATGGTCCCGGTGTGTCGGAGGGCATTCGTAACAGGCTCTTCCAAACCGGTGTGACGCAAAAGGGAGCGGGTCGTGGCTTCGGATTGAGCTATGCAGCAAAGTGTGTTGGTAAATATAGCGGCAAACTTTCACTCGACACGTCGTGCAAGGCGGGTGCCCGATTTGTCGTCGAACTATTGAAACGCTGACAACCCAGGAGATACCATGGACAAGCTTCTTGTAATTGATGACAGTATTCCTTTTCTGCGCGATATTGAGATTCTTCTGGGCGATAGATACCAGGTTCTCACGGCAAATAGTGGAACAAAGGGGATGGACGTGTTGAAGAAAGAACAGGTGGCCGTGGTGCTGCTCGACCTGATGCTGCCCGATGGCAACGGGAATGAGCTGATCAAAAGCATCCATCAGGAAATCGACCCACTGCTGCCGGTGATGATTGTTACCGACCATGCGAATGTGGAGAATGCGGTGGTAGCGATGCGCAATGGCGCCTACGACTTTCTGCTGAAGAACTTCAATCGGAATATCCTGTTCGAGAAAATCGAAAAGGCGCTGGAACGCCGGCGACTGGAGATTCGGGTGGCGGCATTGCAGGGGAGCTTTGCGGATCTCCACAATCAATTCGTGTTTCGCAGCGAGGTGATGAAGCAGGTGCAGTTCGAAGTGTCACGCCTTGCCGGGATCGACTTTGATG
>CAYJNF010000109.1:0-9367 GCA_964370915.1 uncultured Chitinophagales bacterium | reverse complement strand
TGATCTGAAGGATGCCGCGGAAGAAAACCAGAAACTCCTTCCCGGATAATCGGCTTAGACCGACATCAACATTGGAAAGGAAAATAATGATGAGACCATTCCATGTGAGAACGAGAAGAGAATCGAGAAGTTATGGCGACGAGGGAATCGATGTGCTGACATCGCCGAGTCCGTTTGCCGAAGAACGGGACGAAACCGTGGTCTTCACTCCGCGTGCGGGCACTCCTGAGAGAAGCGGTGAGGGCAGCGTGCGACAGAAGCTGGAAGATGTTCTCATCGAGAATGAAAAAATATTGGGTGCCTACATGCGGGAAATGTCGACTGCCGACAGCGCGTTCCTGGAAAAAATCAAAGCGCAAGTGGAAAAGCTCGACAGAGATTTCGTGGACCTCAGACGGAGGCTTGTCTCGTACAAGGGCGAAGATTGGGAAAGCACCGCCGCGTTGCTTGACGAATATCGGCGCGACGTCGAGATGTTTCGCATCGACATGCAGCGACTTCTTCAGGACAAGGAGAAATCTTAGCAGCGTGGTGTGAATATGGTGTAGTGATATTGAAATGGATATCGCGTTCAATCGATTTGCCGAAAAACGGTACCACACCTACTGAAAGGAGACGACATGTTACGGAGCGTAGATTCGTTTTTGGGGTATTCCGTGCTGGCCACGGACGGAGAGATTGGCAAGGTTGAGGATCTTTTCTTCGACGACCAAACATGGGGAGTTGCCTATCTTGTCGTGCGACTTGGGGGAATCGTCACCGGCAGGGAAGTACTTTTGCCGCCAACAGCCCTCGGACGGCCTGATTGGGAGAAAAAACAATTTCCGGTTGCCGCTTCAAAGCACGATGTCGAGAATTGCCCTGACATCGATCTCGATAAGCCGATTTCGCGGCAGCACGAAGAGGAGCTGTACACGTACTTCGGATGGGCGCCATACTGGATGCCCGCCGGAGGGCCAATAGGAGTGATTCCGGTAATGCCGCCGCCACGTTCCAATGTCCGATCAATGGAGGAGACTGCGGTTGCCGAGGATGTTGATCCCCATCTGCAAAGCGTCAAAGACGTCGTCGGGTGTCATATTCAGGCAAGCGATGGCGTGATCGGGCACGTGGCCGACTTTGTTGTCGACGATTCCACGTGGACGTTTACATACATCGTTGTCGACACGGCAACCTGGCTGCCCGGAAGAAAAGTGATTGTCGCTCCACGCTGGATCAAAAGAATCGATTGGTCGGAACATGCTGTTCATCTAGAGTTCACCATGCAGATGGTGAAAGACAGTCCCCACTTTGATCCTTCGGCTCCGATCAATGAAGCCTATGAACGCAAGCTCTACGACTACTACGGGAGGCCATCGGAGAAGAAGTAGATTCTCGTTCGCAACGCGCAAGTCTCTGTGGCTAATGCCTTATGTGTTTTCAACGGTCCTCTAATTGGATCTGTTCTGCTGCGCAGACTTGACATTGCAATAGGGATAGTGTAGGTTCTTTCAGTCCGTTAATTCTCATAAGCCTCTTTCATCTGAATTCTGAACAACAGATGAAGGAGGCTTTCGTATTTTTTGCCCACTGTTGGGTAAGGGAGATATGTGAGACAGTTGCTCTCCAATACAGCATCGCCCAATGTGGTGGCAATGAGGGAAGAATCATTCCGCATAACGCCGAGACCGGAAAAACAATCCAACGCACTCATCATCGTGCTGATAGGATTCGCCTCCTCCTGTATTGTAGCGGGCTATCTCACGCAAGACCATTCCACCGTTGCCGTACTCTTTTCGTTGTTGCGTGGGTTTGCACCAATCTTCGGCTTGGGCATCTTCCTTGTTATCGATGCTCTTGTCATCTCATTCTTCATACATGCTGCTGAGAAGATCTTTGCCGAGGAAGATGACGGCATTGTACCTCACCCACACGTCAAGAGCAAATGGAGCCGTGCAGGGCATAGCCTCCCCAATCTTCTTGCCCATCGTCTATCGCTCAACGAACATAGCCCACCTGCGTTTCTCTTTTCCTAAGACGCGTCGTTGATGTGTGTCCATTTCCCTGCGAATGTCCTTAAGGACACGCGGGATGTTCCCATGCGGCTTTGCTTGGTGGACCCACCTCCGAGAATACCAACGTTGGACAACATCTCTGAAAGGGGATCCCATGAAATCTATTCCTACCACCCCGCAGATGCGGCGAGTGCTGTCGTTTGCCCTCATCCTCTGTGCGTCCTCTCATTTGTCATTGGCACAAGTTGCCCAGCAATGGGCCTCCAGATACAACGGGCCGGGAAACAACTTCGAGTATGCATATTCTGTCGCTGTCGACGATTCAGGTAATGTCTATGTAACAGGGAGCAGTCCCGGAACCGGAACGGCGATTGACTACGCAACAATCAAATACAACT
This sequence comes from uncultured Chitinophagales bacterium, assembly GCA_964370915.1. GTDB lineage: Bacteria > Bacteroidota > Ignavibacteria > UBA10030 > UBA6906 > CAADGV01. The sequence continues at coordinate 6,975 of CAYJNF010000109.1, read as the reverse complement.
CTGCAGGCGTTCAACAGTGGGCTGCAAGGTACAACGGATCGGGCAATGCGAATGATGAAGGAAGATCTATTGCCGTTGACCATTCGGGTAATGTGTATGTAACAGGCAATAGTCCCGGAAGCGGGACAGGGGTTGACTATGCTACAATCAAGTATAACTCCCTGGGAGTCCAGCAGTGGGTTTCAAGATATAACGGGCCGATAAGTGCTGCTGATTTTAGTCGCTCAGTTGCAGTTGACGACTCAGGCAATGTCTATGTAACCGGATACAGTGAAGGAGGTCAAACAGGAAGTGATATTGCAACCATCAAGTACAATTCTGCAGGAGACTCCGTATGGGTTCGAAGATATGACGCAGAAACCGGGGCCAGCAGTCAGGATGCAGCGTATGGCCTTGCAATCGACACACTCGGCAATGTCTACGTGACCGGCACAGGCTATTCTTCTGCGACGTCGAGTCAGGACTATGTAACTCTCAAGTATAGTCCTGCCGGCGTTCAATCGTGGGCAGCGTACTACAACGGGCCGGGAAATCCGTCGGACGATGCGCGCTCCATAGCCATTGACGGCGGCGGGAATGTGTACGTCACGGGAAGAAGTGGAAACGGTATAAACTCACCTGACTATGCTACAGTGAAGTACAATCCCTCGGGTGTTCAGCAATGGGCTTCGAGGTACAATGGACCGGGCAACCTCACTGACATTGCATACTCCGTTGCAGTGGATGGTTCAGGGAGTGTTTACGTGACCGGCGAGAGTGAAGGAAGCGGAACAAGCGTGGATTATGCTACGATCAAGTACGACTCAGCCGGCGTTCAGCAGTGGATTTCCAGATATGGAGGACTTGTGACTACGAGTGCCGACAAGGGAAGTTCTTTGGCAGTAGACGGACTTGCCAATGTGTACGTGACAGGCCGGAGCGGGAGCGGCGGGACAAATGTGGACTATGCCACCATCAAGTATAACTCATCGGGAGTTCAACAATGGGCGCAACGATACAATGGACTGGGCAACGGAGTTGATGAAGCATCTTCCATCGCGCTCGGCGTCTCGGGCCATGTGTACGTAACAGGATGGAGTAGCGGGACGGGAACGTCGCTGGACTTCGCGACGGTCAAATATTCGCAGACCACGGGGGTTGATGCGGCATCCTCCGGCAATGCAGAAAGCTATTCCCTGAACCAGAACTACCCCAATCCCTTCAACCCAGCGACAGAGATCAGGTTTTCAATCCCCGCGGGGACGAATGGCTATGCCTCCCTGCGGGTGTTTGATGTTCTCGGGCGCGAAGTCGCGACACTTGTTGATGGCGTTGAAACGCCGGGACACAGGTCGGTGCAATGGGATGCAACTGGGGCGGCCAGCGGAGTGTATCTGTATCGTCTCACTGCCGGTACGTTTGTCGGGACGAAGAAATGTGTGGTGTTGCGATAGATAGCTCTGCTTGATCATGCGGCTCCCATAAGTGAGGCCTGCGAGCGGAGACTTTACGACTATTAGGGAGAGGCCTTCGGAGAAGAAATAGATCATGTATCAACTGGCGGAAGGAGGCGTCTCCGTAGGATATGTTTTGAAGCTAAGATGTAAAAGGAAGATGGCCGCGCCGTTGCTTCTCCTCATCTACTGAAGTATATTTGAACCACAGATCTTTGCCAGAAGCCTCTATCGTGTTTTGAACGGTGGAGGCTTTTTGTTTTGTGTGAGGTAGATTTTCGATCGGTTCGTTCGGTGAGAATCCTTTCTCGCGGCCGCATCCATTCACATTTATCAAGAGTGCAATCATGAAGTGGTCAGTAACCATCGTAGCTTTATTCTTTTTGATCTGTCCGGGACAGGTCTCAGCCCAACAGGAGAGGAAGGATCGGGCGATATTCGTCGAGCCAAGGAATGAGTTTCTCGACTCCATCAAAAAAGAAATTGGGGACTTCAACAAGAAGCCGGAAACGAACAAGAAAAAATTCCGGATGGATTTCGCGGATATTAAACTCCCCAAATCCACAGAAGAATTTACCGCCTATTGGCACACACCTCCAGTCTCGCAGGGCCAGACCGGTACATGCTGGTCGTTTTCCACAATCTCGTTTTTCGAGTCCGAAATCTATCGACTTACGAAACGGGAAATCAAGCTGTCGGAACTCTACACCGTCTATTGGGAGTATGTTGAAAAGGCGAAGAGGTTCGTACAGGAACGTGGCAACTCCGAATTCGGAGAGGGCTCAGAGAGTAACGCAGTGACGCGGATATGGAAAACCTACGGCACGGTTCCCGAAGATGCGTACTCTGGCTTGAAACCAGGACAGAAGTTCCACGACCACAGCAAACTTCATAAAGAGATGAGCGACTATCTCAACTCGCTCAAGAATAGTAACGCATGGGATGAAGAGGTGGTGGTCTCAACAATCAAGAGTATTCTCAATCATTATTTGGGAGAGCCGCCCACAGTGGTGGTTGTGAATGGAGCAAAGCTGACCCCTCGCGAATACCTCGACAAGATTGTCAAACTGAACCTGAGTGATTACGTTGAGTTCCTGTCGTTGTCCGAGAAGCCCTACTATCAGCAGGTGGAGTACGAGGTCCCGGACAATTGGTGGCATAGCAAGCAATACTACAACATACCACTCGATGAGTTCATGATGGTTCTGAAGAGGGCAATTCGCAAGGGCTATTCGATGGCGCTCGGTGGCGACACGTCTGAGCCTGGGGTTGAAGGGCATGCCGGTGTTGCTATGGTTCCGTCGTTCGATATTCCCTCCTCCTTCATTGATGAGCGCGCGCGACAAATGCGCTTCAGCAACGGAACGACCGGAGACGATCATGGCATCCATCTCGTTGGAGTCAAGGAATCAACTTCAGGAGATTGGTACCTTATCAAGGATTCCGGAGCCGGTTCGCGTAACAACAGCCATCCCGGTTACTTTTTCTTTCATGAAGATTACGTCAAGCTGAAGATGATCGACTTCATGGTGCACAAAGATGTTGCCGAGGATATCCTGAAAAAGTTCAAGTGACGAAGATACCGGTTGGGGCTTTTGTTTAACTTGGCGTGGGCGAAACCACACAATATTGGTGTTGTCCTAATCTTCCGCTTGTTGCACGTGTCGATTTTCACCTGTATCATACGACTATAGAGTACAACGAGTTTCTTCATTCATATACGTGAGACAAATTATGATCGGCTCGGTTGCTATTGGAACTCTCGTGGCGCTTGGGCTGTACGCCGGTGTGACATTTGCGCAGTCCCCATCCCCAAAGGTTGGCTATGCTTCGGTCAACGGATTGAAAATGTATTATGAAATACACGGAACAGGCACACCGTTGGTCCTCATTCATGGCGGGGGTTCTACCATCGAAACTACATTCGGACGAGTGCTGGATTCATTTGCATCGACTCATAAGATCATTGCGGTTGAATTGCAGGCTCATGGGCATACCGCGGACATCGACAGACCGCTGAGCTTTGAGCGGGATGCCGATGATGTAGCAGAACTACTGAAGCAACTCCACATCAGCAAAGCCGATATTTTCGGTTTCAGCAATGGCGCAAGCACAACACTTGAACTGGCTATCCGCCATCCGGAACTGGTCAATAAGATTGTCGTGGCATCGACCATGTATAAGAAAGATGGTGTCTATCCGTGGTTCTGGGATATGATAGAGCATGCGACATTTGAGCAGATGCCGCAGCCACTAAAAGATGCCTACCTGAAAATCAATCCAGATAAAGAAGCGCTCTTTACGATGTTCAAAAGAGATGTTGCAAGGATGCAGTCGTTTACAGACATAAAGGAAGAAGAGATAAAGGCGATCACTTCACCGGCATTGATCATGATCGGCGATGCCGATATTGTTCGCCCCGAGCATGCCGTCGAGATGTATCGCTTGCTGCCTCACGCGCGGCTTGCAATTTTTCCCGGTGCTCACGGAGAGTACATTGGAGAGATCGCAACGCCGCAGGATCCTAAGCTGATTGCAACCACCATTTCAATGGTTGAAAAATTTCTGAGCGAACCCATGCCAGCGACAAAGTAAATCTTGACTGCCTGCTGGCCCAATCATATATTGTATCAGTCGCAATTTACACCGCTACTTGCAGCGACGTTAAACAAATGCTAAAGGCGAAAAGAATGTAACCCTCGCCGTGTAGCCGGTCGGGGGTTTTTTGTTTTAGGGAGCGCAGAGATGTATCCAAGGAACCATGTTGAACCCATTGGAGGACCAATTGTATGGTGGTCCGAAGAGTCACGGTTATTGATAACGCACGACAAGATGGTTTGCGACATATGTCTTCGTGAGTCGGGTGAGGGCAACGAAGAATTCGGGCAGGTGTTTACCGCCACATGGTTCAAAACGTACTGCGAGTTTTGTTTCGACATGATGACGAAACACTACGATTGCATCGAGGGCATCCGCTCACGGAGAATTACGTATCGCGGTCATCTGGTGTCGTATGTCGTTGACGAAAGCGGAGTGAAAGTTCAGATACGTCCGAACGGAAGAGCGTGCAAATGTGATACCGCGAAGGAAATGTCCAATCAGCCGGGCATATGTGCAAGATGTTATGGGGAGTTGCCTGCGCCATGATGGCAAACTCGCGCGCGAGACGCACTATCTACCTGAGCTACGGGAAGAAAAGCGCTGCAAATGTCAGAAATTTTTGTAGGTTTTTGAGGTCCATTGTTCGACTTGTATCATCGCCCACTTGCCGGATGATATGCGCTGAGAATAATTGAAAAGCCTACGAAACTCTTGCTTCTCTGGTGATTCCTCCTGAAGTTGAAGAGCAATCCACCACGAACCCTTCCAAACTTCCAAGGAGAATTCACATGGCTAGGACGCGCCTACTCATGACATTAGTCATGGGCGTATTCATTTCTACGCAGTCGATCTCACAGGATCTCCATAAGGGCTATGTCAGCACTTTCGGTTGGGGAACCGCGGCCGTCGCGCAAGCGAAAGCGCCGGCGTTTGCGGAATTCGAAGCAAATCTCTTTCACTACAAGGACGGCAAATTCTTCATAACGGCCGGCGAGGATGCCGAGCTGCATTGCAGGTTTCTCCTCAAAGGAGGAAAGACGTACGCGCAACATCTTGCCGCATTGAAGAAATCCGCGGCAAAGAAAGTCTCGACACTCAAGAAGGACTACATTCGCACGCTCTTCTATGTCTCTCATGATGAAGCCGGGGCGCAACTCTATACGCAATGGCCAACATCCAAGAACGACCTTCCGAAATGGAAAGAAATCGGTGTGGACGAAATTAGTTTTTCACCCGCCGCCGACTGGGTTTCAAGCCGCTTTACGCTTTCGGAAAAACAATCTGACTTCACTGCCCTCATCTCGTGGCTGAAGAATGCCCGCCCAGGTTGGAAAATATACATCGTGCATGTCGCGGGATTCACACGAGAAGCACCGGAGCTTAAGTACTACGACAAGTCCGAGCTTCGGTACATGACCCCGCTGGAATACGTCGACACGGAGCCGCTCGCGGTGGCGACCGTGGAAGTCGAGAAATCCACGAATCCGATGCTGGCTTGGAGTTACAAGATTGAAAAGATGCCCGCAGAGCAGAAAGGCGATAAAGACGGAGTCATGAACATCATGAAGAACGGGAACAAGTCCACGACATTCAAATTCGGCATCAAGTATGAATACTTGAACAAGGTCACCAAGCTCCACAACTTCTATGTGCACTACGCATACGAAAACGGACAGGTGATTGGCGGCTTCTATGCAAAAGATGTCCCCACCATTGAGTCGGGGATTCAAAACACGTTTTACGAAGCGATTGGAAGAGCGCTGTCAGAAGAGAAACTGCAGTGATATCGCATTGAACAGATCACTCGAATCCGAAGAGGCGGCTGATGTGCCGCCTCTTCGTGGTTTGCGGGTGGCCGTTGACATATACTACCACCTCTCAAAGGACAAGCCATGATACCGGATTTTGAGACTATTGAAGAGCTGAGGAAGGTGTTCATTGGAAAGGGTCACCGAGATTTTCCTCTTTTGAGTTCATCCTATTCCCCCTCGGCACGAGTGCCTGTTACAGATTTTTCACGTTGGCTACAAAGGCAGATTGAAAGGAACGATTTCGAAACAGTCGCCACTTGGGCATGGGAAATCGAAGGAGGACTTGCGCCTCTTGTTATGAGCATTGAAGGGCAGACATCGACAACGGCCATTTCAACGATGGGGGAAACCGTAGCTCTCCAAGCCGGCCTTAACGAGAGTCAGCTCCAAAATATAAGACAGCTATTTGAGCTTGACTTGGGAGAACACTTTGAGGATTTACCTGCGAGCGCTTCTCTTGAACTGAAATCCTGCTTGCTAATCTCGCAGAACGCTGATGTATGTGCAATAGCTATGTGCCCCTACGATTTGAGACCATACAGTATTTTCTATTGGGCTGAAAAACCTGAGCCGATTGATTACCCGCGTGGTGACGATGTGAGATTGTTGCGCGAGACACTCAGCTCTTTTCCGCTTTCAGGTCGAATGCTTTTCTTTGATACCTGCAACAGCATGTCCATGCTTCCAAGCACCCAAACAAAGAAGACGGGCATCGATTTGGAAAATGCGTCTGAACTCCTGAGGGGTTCAGGATTGTTCGAACCGCATTTTGAAACAGTTTCGTATAAGTGCTACGTCGAACCTGAGACCGGGGTTGAAACCAACTTGGATGATTGCACCAAATCAGACCTCACTGTCCTTCTTCAAAAGGCGGGCATACAAAGCAAGAAATCATGGCCGAAATCGAAGTTGTATGAAACTCTTGGGAACAAAAATCCAGATAGAGTTTCCATTCGTTCTAAGCGTCTTGAATACCTTCGTCTCAAACCGGAGCACGCCGCCGCTTATGAAAAGTTGAGTTGCTATGTCGAAGGGCTTACCTCCTTCTTTTCAGCTTGGTTAACCTCTTTGCCCAAACCAAAGCAAAGGAGCTTCGACGGGTACCCAGCGAACATTGAAAACGAGGATAC
>CAYJNF010000108.1:0-9400 GCA_964370915.1 uncultured Chitinophagales bacterium | reverse complement strand
GGTTCGACTTCGCTCACCCTGACGTTTGCGGCTGTTGAACCGATTTTTTCAACAGCCTGCTAAAGATATACGAGAAAGAGGCGACTGCGGATTTGCTCGAAGCTCAACATTTGAATCAGTATTGTCGAGAGAATTCCGGTGAGTGTGTTTGGGGTTCAAGCCTGCCGACAATCAACCATCAACTATTTTCATCCGAGAAGAGGGGGCCGGAAGGCAATTCAAGCCGCGAGATTGGTTGCAGTGCCGCGCCAATAATTCCCTGCAAATCTCCATATATGCCAGAGGTATTCTTGATCATGCGCATCAGTTGTTGTTCGCGCTTCGCCCAGATTTTCTGCATGGCGCGTTGTTCCGCGTCGAGGTCGTCTTTCATTGCAACAAACGATTCAACCACCCCTTCGATCCGCTGACGGAAGTCCTGTCCGGTCAGATACGTGTAGACCATTTCCATTTTTTCGCCTTTGCCTGCCACCGACGCGCGCGTTCTGGCCACATCAACGAGGCCCTGTCGAAGCGCCATGGCAAGCCCCATCGCGGCGGAGAAGTCGGCAACCCACACACCCTCAACGTTGCCAATGTGTTTGATCTGTTTTGGCAACGCAGTCGAGACGAGCACGGCAACTGTCGCCTTCACTTCCCGCTGATCGTCCTTCAATTTCTGAATCCAGCCGTCGCTCCATGCTTTTGTCCGCTTCGATTCCCAGATGATGGACCCGCAGGCATTGCCAAGTTGCGTTCGCACGTGCTGCACCACATCGGCGCCGCGTATTCCCTTCGGCACCGGTTGAATATCGTCTGTGCGGAATGTTGAGCGTAGGTTATTCTCCAACTCGATCTCGAGGACCTCTCCCTGCGCTTGCTGCGAGCCTTGCTCTGCCTTGATGCGCCACTCGTCAATCTGCTTCTTCATATCGGCAAGCTGTTTATCCTTTTCCGCATCCTTCAGACGGTGTTCTTCTGACGCCTTGGTCGCCGCTTCGGTCCAGACTTTCTTTCGCTCTTCGTCGAGCATTCGCTGGACTTCGAGTTGCAAGGTCTTTTCGCGTTCCTCGATTTCCCTCTGACGCTTGCGAAGCGCCAACTCATTTTCCAACGCATCACGGAGTTGTCGTTCCTTCTCGTCGTTTTGCGACTGCAAGTCCTTGAGCAAAAGAGTAAAGCGTTGTTCCGTTTCCTGCCGGGTCTTGCTGGCGATTGCGGTTCGTTCGGCAAAGATACGTTTCTCGTACTCTGCACGAAGTTGTTCTTCGACCTGATGCGTGAATGCTTCGGTGAGTTCTATCCGTGCACCACAATTCGAACAGGTGATCGTCTGCTGGTTCATGCGAGATTACTGGGTTCGTGTTGCGAAAACGTTTGAGAAGAATCCGTTGCTGTATCGTGCGACGCCGGAAATCGACGTCCCATCATCAGAGAGCGTCAACTCGGTACGGCCCGTGTTGCCGTACATATCCAGGAAATCCAGATAGGCTTGCCGTCCCATGACGGCGCCTTGTCCCCATGCTGTTTTTGTCGGGAGGCCGAAGATGTTAATGAACATTTCGGCGTTGAGCATAGCGCCGCTCTGACGAACAACGGAGTACGAGCCGTCCATGCTGGTCCACGTCCCGCCGAACTGTCCGGGCTGGGGTGGAGGCGGCGAGAACCGCTCGGGTTCCGGCTCGTGGTCAGACTCCTGCCGTTCGACAACCGACTGTGCCTTCTTTTTCCGAATCGGCTTTTGTTCGGCGGGCTTTTCGATTGGCGTAAGCGCCTCTTTGATCGCCATGCAAATACTCACGAGTGCACGATTGACTTCGGAGTCGCGAAGGCTGTCCAACGGATGTTCGGGATCGTGGGCGGGTTGATACGAGGCAATCTCGGTCTCCGTCCAGAGGCAATCAGAGATTGGCACCCAGATGATCTTCGCACCTTTGGTCTGCGCTGCTTCCAACAGATGAGGCACTTCCTTGTTGGTGATGAAATCGGATGCGAGAAAATTCGAGCTGACGAGCAACACGGCAACTTCAGCGCCATCCAACGCCTTCTCGATTTCTTCTTTCCACTTTGTGCCGGGACGGATCTTTGTGTCGTCCCAGATGGAGATGGAATTATTGCGAAGCAGCGGCTTCAACATTTTTTGCAGTTGTTCAAGCCACTTTTTGTCCTCGTGGCAGTAGCTGATGAACACATCGTTGTTCATACGTGTCCTGCAAAAAATTTTCGTTGTTTGAAGAGTGATGAGAGCCTTTTCCCCACCCATGCACCGATGAAGAAGAAAACTGAAACCGAGAGCGGCTCGAAGACCACCGGAATACTCTCAACTGTTGCCGTGAGCGCTGTGAAGATGGACCATTGATACAATGTAAAGATGAACAGCCACGTCGGAATACCTGCAAGTACGCTCGCGACGAGAAGTCGCGGCGACCAGACACTGCCGACAACCAATCCCAACGGAACATACGCAATTGCGGCAGCGAGGAACACGCCACGCATTCCCGAAGTGTCGTAGCCGAGCATGAGGGCTTGGACAAAGACGGTCGAAATCGCAAAGGCAAAAAAATATGCCAATCCTTGGCGTTCGTTCATAGGTAAATAGTTTTGCACACAACAAAACTAAAACTCATCATACTGAAGGTCAAATTCAGAGGGATCTATCCTTGCCCGAAACAAACGAATGTGAGTAAGTTGTCGTTTCGTTGAAATCAATCTCTGTATCTTGTTTCTGATTCTGATAGGTGTTGAGTTTCCTAATGTTATTGATTTGATTGCGTCCCTCGGCAACTCAAATAGATGAATGTCGAAGGGCTTGTTAACTATTCTTTTCTTTGATTTCTTTAGTTCTGCCACCGCACGCCATTCCTCTTCATAAGCCCAGTGAATCGACTTCTTAAAGAGAGTACAAGATAAGTCAAACCCTTCCTTCGGAATGAGCTCGTCTTCAGATCGAATGCTGGAATAAATTACGGAGCCATGCTTGAAGTGAGCGGAAAAGAAAGAATGATGCTCGTCGAGTTCGAGCAGATATCCTTGGTGATTATTTGCGTAATGTGACCACATCAATATACTTTTTGGGTTTTTTGTGAGGGATAGAATACCATAAGACTTGTCAAACCCATTTCTGAGAACGCGTGTTATATCCACGGTTAGTTTTGATTCTATTCTCGTAAGCTTCTGATGCCACTTTGTACGAAACGACTCAATTTCTCTATCGGTGAATATATGAGTACCGTTAGACAAAGCCCTCTTTCCGTTCAAGAAGGGCTTGAAGACCTCATCGGACACATTTTTCAATGTAAACTCCTCGCCAAGAGTTTTGTATGTTGGCAAGGCTTCAAATGGATCATTGAACGCGCTCGGTTGAGTAAACCTAATTAGACCATTTTCCAGAACATCCACACGACTATTTGACAGATACTTGTAATAGCTCATTCTATTGCCTGAGTGTTACCTTTCTGAATCAGAACGGTGCTTCAAGCGCGACCGACACCCCTTGTCCAACCCCAATGCACATTGTTGCAAGCCGATAGCGGGCGTTGCGGCGTTGGTCTCATGAAGCGGTGTTGTTATGTCCTTGCGCCGCCGTTGGGTTTCAACTTCTCCATGGTCATTGTTTCTTCCGAGTTTTCTTTCCAACGACAACCATCGTCATCCACAATACGAAACTCGCAATCAAAGCAAAAAACAAAAACCGACGGACGAAATAGGTGTGCCCTCCTTCAGTCGGATAGAACGAATATGCCAACTGCGGTTTGAAAAGATATCGCTCGAGATTTCCCCAGAGAAAAGTCTGGTCGTTTAAAAATCCCGCGTAAATCTCACGAACATCTTCAACGTTGGGCGGCCGCCGGTACTTCAGAATTGACTGAGGGGTATATTCGCTCCGGTACAACTCATTACACAATGCAAAGGGGACTGTGACGACTGTGTCGGTTCCCGGAATGCCGGGTTTGTTCTCCCATCCCCAGTCCATATAGATTCTGACAAACGTGCTGTCAAACGCATTGTGCTGATTCAAATGAAATATATCCGCCGTGTTGAGAACCTGACCCTCCTTGTCGGTGACATAGATTTCGCTTTGCGACAAATCCACGAAGGCCCAGCGGTTTTGTTCCGGGATAAATGATTCCCCCCAGGAGTGCCCGGTGTAGACAATCGTATTGTCCTGCGTTCGCGCGCCGAAAACAAATCGCGTCGGGATTCCCGCTCTGTTTGCCCAGAACACCCACACTTGCGCATTTTGTGTGCACCATCCCTTTCCAGTCCCCGCAGCCATTTCGCAGTACAGGCGATACGGATTCATCCAGCGCTCGTCATCCTTCGGCACGCCGCCCGACCCTTTGAGCTTTCGTCGCAAGTAGGGGACAAGTTTCTCCATTCGCTCAAATGTCGATTCTCCATCGCGTATCTTCACTTCTTCGCGGAGAATGTGGTCAACTTCCGTCAGGTCCTCTTTGCCCACGTACCGGTAATCATCCACCCAGTCGCTGATCGGATATTGATCGAACTCCCCGCACGGCACGTTTGCCCGAACGATATAGACATCCTCATGTTGCATACCGAGGGAGGCGTAAAATTCCTTGCCGTAGAACCGTATGGAAATCTCAACCGGATGGATTGCCGGCTGTTTGACCGGAATGAGTTTGTAGGTGTGGAGTTCACTGAATGTTGTGTCGATGCGGAATGCCGGGTTCATGCCGCTCGCTGTCTGCTCGTTCCCTCCGTCTGTAAGGATTTTCCATTCGGTGATTTCATTCTTGCAGACAAGGTTGAGTTGAATGCGATTGCGTTCTACAAGTTTCCATTCACGGATAGTCGGGATGTCGAGCGGGTAGTACAGCGTTGCGTACGAAGTTGGAGAGAAGGAAGACTCCCACTCGCGTGTAAAGAAGACGTAGAGATTGAGAATCAACAGAAGCAAGAACAGAAACGCGGCTGCACGATTGAACCACCGTTGTTTTGTCATCAGTAGCCATCCTATAGTAGTTGATCAGCCTGCCACTTCAAATGATCCGGACCGTAGTAGCTGTTTTAGATTCTCTCTACGATCACAGAAATACCCTGTCCAACCCCAATGCACATAGTTGCAAGTCCGTAACGGGCATTGCGGCGATGGATCTCATGAAGCAACGTCGTCATGATTCGGGCGCCGCTGCATCCCAGCGGATGGCCGAGTGCGATGGCACCGCCATTGGGATTTACTTTCTCCAATGGAATCTGCAAATCGCGAATCACTGCAAGTGACTGCGATGCGAATGCTTCGTTGAGCTCAATGATGTCGATGTCGCGAATAGTCAGCCCGGCTTTCTTCAACGCCATTTGCGTTGCTGGAACCGGACCGAGTCCCATGTAGCGGGGATCGACGCCGGCAATTCCCGTTGAGACGATGCGCGCCATCGGCTTGAGGCCAAGCTGTTTCGCTTTCTCTTCACTCATCACAATGACCCCTGCCGCGCCGTCGTTCAACGAGGAAGAGTTTCCTGCCGTAACAGTTCCATTCTTTCTGAATGCAGGTGGGAGCTTGAAAAGTTTCTCGATTGTCGTATCGGATCGCGGACCTTCATCTTCGCGCACAACCTCGAACGCCCTCCCATCGATTAGTTCAATCTCGGGTGATTGCGTCTCCTGTGGCGGAAAAAGAGCCTGGTACTTTCGAGAGATCTCCAATTCTTCCTGCGTGAGCTGTTTCGCGCCGGCGTGTCGCGACAGGTCATCAAACTTCACCACTGAGACTTTCCGTTTCGTTGGAATGCGGACAGGAATGATCTCTTCGGAGAACCGACCGGATTCTTGAGCGTTGACGGCTTTCTGATGACTTCGAAGTGCAAATTCATCTTGCTCTTCGCGCGCGATCTTGTACTTCTCCGCCACATTTTCCGCCGTCTCACCCATCGATTCTAATGGAAACATCTTCTCCATTTTCGGATTCGGATAACGCCAGCCCAGCGCGGTGTCGTATGCCGTTATGTTCCCGAATGTGCCCGACTGATTTTTCGCAACTGAATACGGAGCGCGGCTCATGCTTTCCACGCCCCCTGCAATAATCATCTCGGCGTCGCCGCTCCAGATTGCCCGCGCCGCTTGAATGATTGCGTCGAGACTCGACCCGCACAAACGATTGATGGTGTTTGCCGGAACACTCTGCGGCAGTCCTGCGAGCAGTGCGCTCATGCGTCCGACGTTGCGGTTGTCTTCGCCCGCCTGGTTGGCACATCCCCATATCACATCATCAATCGTGTTCGCGTCGATGCCGGTCTGCTCGACAAGAGACTTTATGACCAGCGCTCCCAAATCATCCGGGCGAATGCCGCGCAGGACGCCGCAGTATTTTCCGATTGGCGTTCTACATGCGTGCACGATGACGGCGTTTCTGGAATGCTGCATATGCTGTTCTCTGGCGTGAAGGGTGGACTAATATAAACGTTTGAACAGAATCTTCAAACCCAAACAAAAAAACAAAGGCGACTCACCGAGCCGCCTTTACCTGTGTAGAAGAATTGTCTGAGCTATTGAAACTTGAATTCTTTTACCGAGCCGAAGATACGCACGAAAACATCGGGTTCATTCTTGTTGGATGTTTTGATGGAAACTCCATCGCTGAGCATTTGCGTGGGAGTTTTGCCTTTGAATTCGGCGACGATGTCAATGGATTTCCCCGGCGGCAGCGCCTCCTTCGGGAGGGTAATCTTCAAACCGTCAAGCTCACTGGTGTATCCCGTCAGCGATATGGGTTCTTTGCTGTTGTTCGTCAACGTCACCGTTGCAACGCTCACGCGTCCCACTTCAGCGTCACGGAACCAGAATTGCTGCGGGTTCACGACAATCTCCTGAACCACATCACCTTCAAACTCAACAAGCGTTGGCGAGTCGGGAGCGTTTGAGTTGATCGTTACGGATTTGTGAATCTTGCCGGAGAAGTTTGCAGAGTTGAATGTGATAAGGACCTCACCGGTCTTTCCCGGAGCTATGGTCGTGGTCGATGCGACCGTGCCGGTACATCCGCAGGAGACGTCGATTCTGCCGAGTTCCAACGGTTGGTTGCCGACATTCTTGATCACCACCGAACGCTCAACCTTCTTGCCGCGATTGATTTCTCCAAAGTCGAATTTCTTGCCCCCGAGAATTTCCATTTTCGGTTGCCCAAACGCGAGCATGGTTGCGCATGTAACCAGGGCAAACGATACTATCGATACTCTCATAAATCTCCTCAAACAATGTTTACAATAAGATAGTGAAAAATCGTTGAGTGTCAACCAATGCCGATTGACTTCACGAACGGACTGTTGCGCATTGCCGCCATTTGCAGAAGCGGCGCGGACCGGTACCGGTCTTCCTCGAAAAATCTGTGCAGAGCCTTCATCACGGCAAACACATGTTTGGCTCCCACGCGGTCCGCCCACTCGATGGGGCCATACGGGTAGTTTGTCCCAAGCCTCATTGCGGTGTCGATATCGTCAGGCTCTGCCAGACCTTCCATGAGTGCGAAAGATGCTTCGTTCACAAGAGTGCAGAGAATGCGCGGCATGACGAGGCCGATGGAGTCTTCGACTGACGCCGGTGTTATCCCCAGCTCGGCAATGAGTTGTTCGGCGGCCATGCGGGTTGGGTTGCCGGTGGTGGGACTGCGTACAAGCTCAATGGTGCCTGAGCCGAGCAGCGTGGGGAATGCCCCGATGCCGATGACCCGCGACGGGTATTTCAACCATGAAGCCTGCTCTGCAATTGTTACCGTTACCGATGACGAAAGAATCGGAATCTGAAACGGGACGATGTCGTCGAGCAGGACGAGGTTTTTTCGTTTTGTTTCAGGAGAGAGATTGGTCAGCTCAAGAACGGCGTTGGTAATTTCTTCCGACTCGTTGAACCGCCTCGCTCCGCGCGGCAGGTGGAAGGCTGCTCCCCCGGAGTTGATACGGACTCGCGTTTCAAATTTCTTTTGAACAAAGAGCGCAGTGTATTCTTCCACGAGGGGCGAATCGCCAAGGATCCAAATGTGCTTCTGCGTCATTCGTGCGCCTTCGGAGATTTCGTTGCCGGGTCGTAGTCATAAAATCCGCGTCCGGTTTTTCTTCCAAGAGTTCCGCCATCGACCATCTGTTTCTGGATGGGATGCGGTCGGAAGCGCGGTTCGTGTGCAAATTGTTCATACACGGACTTCGTGACGGCGTAGTTCACATCAATGCCAATGAGGTCCATCAATTCGAACGGTCCCATCTTGAATCCGCCTTCGGACTTCACGATGTGATCGATCTGGTCTGCCGACGCAACGCCTTCTCCAAGAAGTCGCAGCGCTTCGCCGTAGAACGGACGCGCGATTCTGTTGACTATGAAGCCGGGAGTATCTTTGCACAACACCGGAGTCTTCCCGCATTGCTGGGCAAGTCCGAATGCCTCGAGCGCGGTCTCGTTTGACGTATGGCGCCCCTGAACAACTTCCACCAGTTTCATGAGAGCAACGGGGTTGAAAAAGTGAATGCCGACGACTCTGTCCGGACGTTGCGTTGCTGCGCCTAGCGCCGTGATGGAAAGTGACGACGTGTTTGATGCGAGAATCGCGTGCGGCTGAAGCAATGCATCAAGTCTCTGGAAGAGTTTGCGCTTCACCTCCAGGTCTTCAACAACTGCCTCGATCACAAGATCGCACTTCGCCAGACTGTCGAGTGTCGTCGCAAACTCTATTCTGGATTCTGCTTCAACAGCTTCGGATGTGGAGAGGCGTTTCTTTTCTGTGGCGCGTTTGAAGGAATGCGAAATTCGCTCTCGGGCCTGGCCGAGTGCCTGGTCGGAAACATCATGAAGGATCGTCGCGATGCCTGCGAGGGCGGCGGCTTCAGCGATGCCGCTTCCCATCGTTCCCGCTCCGACGATCCCGATAGTTTTGCAATTCATCTCTTTTCCTGATGGAAGCGTTAAGTTGCCCAATCCTGCAAGGTTCCCCGACAAACAATCAAACAACTTCGGGAACGGGTGCTATTGTGTGTCAACCCGCACGGTGGGCGGTGTCGTGTTCAGCACAACAACCGTGTAAGATTTGTCTTCCTCTGCTACGAAGAAACTGGTTGCGTTTCCCGTTGTGCCTTCGGGTTTTACGTCAACTTCGTAATTCGAAACGTCTACTTCGATGTATCCGGTTACACTGTTGGCGCCGACGTCGTTGATGTTGTATGTGTTTCCGGTCTGTCGCTTCAACTGCACATCAGTGATCTCGTTTCGCTGGTTGTTCACGCGAACTCTCGGTTTGTCTTTTGAACATCCGCCCGCCGAGAAAGCAAGCGCGAGAACCAGTATACTTAGGATCGATCTCCCCATCATCACCTCCCAAATGTTACCTTCCCTTGAATTGTGGTTTCCGCTTCTCCATGAAAGATTGAACTCCCTCTTTGTGATCATCCGTCTTCGATGCGATCTGCTGGATATACGC
>CAYJNF010000107.1:0-9468 GCA_964370915.1 uncultured Chitinophagales bacterium | reverse complement strand
GACCAAAGGTAATCATCGGCTCGGAGAATTTCAACTTTCAACGAGGCATCGAACGTTGAAGAGAGCATTA
Source organism: uncultured Chitinophagales bacterium (assembly GCA_964370915.1). Taxonomy (GTDB): domain Bacteria; phylum Bacteroidota; class Ignavibacteria; order UBA10030; family UBA6906; genus CAADGV01. The sequence goes on along the minus strand of CAYJNF010000107.1, from coordinate 9,398 downwards.
AAAATTATGCCCGCGCTTGACATGGGGTCGTCCATTTTGTATAGTGTATCAGCGTTGTAGAGCGCTGCTGTAAAACCAAACATACTTCTACTTATCAAGAGCGGTCGAGGGAACAGGCCCGATGACGCCGCAGCAACCGGTTTCGTACTAACCTCACGAAACGTCAGGTGCTAATTCCTGCCCACCGCGCAAGCGGCAGGGAAAGATGAGATGAAGACGGATACATGATACCTGTAGCCTCTTCTGATCATCGTTCGGAAGAGGTTTTTCATTTTCTATCATCAACGACAGGGAGAATTGTATGCGTCTTCAAACAAAGGCCATCCACACCGGGGTCGACAAAGACTCTGCCTTCAACAGTATCATCACGCCCATCTACCAAACTTCGACGTTTCGTTTCGAAGACATCGGCAAGACAAAGGGCTACGACTACACCCGCACTGCCAATCCCACACGGAAAGCGCTTGAGGAAAACATTGCCGCACTTGAAGGAGGCCTCGCTGCAGTCGCAACTGCAACAGGCATGTCTGCGATAACGACTGTTCTCCACCTGTTCAAATCGGGTGACCACATTATTTGTACGAACGATTGTTATGGCGGAACAGAGAGACTTCTCCGCACCTACAAAGAACTGTTTGGCTTTGAGATCAGCTATGTGGATATGAGTTGCATAGACAATGTTATTGCCGAGATTCGTCCAAATACAAAAGCATTCTGGATCGAAACACCAAGCAATCCGCTCCTGAACATTCTGGACATCCGCGCACTCGCCGATCTTGCTCACGAATACGATGCACTAGCGATTGTTGACAACACATTTCTGTCGCCGGTGAACCAGCGTCCTTTCGAGCTTGGCGCAGACGTCGTCGTCCACTCAACAACGAAATACTTGAACGGTCATAGTGACGTGGTTGGCGGAGCGGTTGTGTCAAACACCAAGGAACTGGCAGATCGCATTCAGTGGCTTTGTAATGCGCTCGGGCAGGGAGCTGCACCGTTCGATTGCTGGCTTGTGCTGCGTGGTATTAAGACGTTGACGGCAAGGATGCGTGAGCATGAACGTAACGCACGACGAATTGCCGAATTTCTCGATCAGCATCCCAATGTCGACAAAGTGTATTACCCGGGGTTGAAGAGTCATCCGCAGCATGAGCTTGCGAAGCGACAGCAGAATGGTTTTGGCGGGATGGTCTCTTTTGAAGTGAAGGGCGGTATCGAAGAAGTGAATCATGTTCTCAGGTCAGTGAAAGTGTTTGCGCTTGCCGAGTCGCTTGGCGGAGTAGAATCGCTGATCGATCATCCCGTAACAATGACGCATGCCTCCATGCGATCCGATTTGCGCGAGGCAGCGGGGATCAACGAGCGCGTCATCAGACTTTCCGTCGGCATCGAAGACATTGATGATCTGCTTGAAGACCTTGACCAGGCGCTCGCGCTGGTTCCTGCACGCGTACAACGAAAAGTGTGGGGAGCAGTGTATGTTTGAGCTGGGAAAGGCAAAGCCGCTGGTCAGAACCGAAAGTATCGAGTTGTTTTCCGGTGGGCTGCGGCTCGATTGCGGCGAGGCACTCGCGCCCGTTACAGTCGCGTATGAAACTTACGGCTCACTGAACACTGAAGGCTCGAATGCGATACTCATTTGCCATGCCTTGACGGCAAGCGCGCACGCGGCCGGATATCATACCATCGAAGATCCGGATCCGGGCTGGTGGAACGGATTGATTGGACAGGGAAAAGCGTTCGACACTGAAAAATATTTTGTCGTATGTCCGAATGTTCTTGGAAGCTGCTATGGGACCACCGGTCCGACCTCGATCAATCCAAAAACGGGAAGACGCTATGGGCAGGAGTTTCCTCAGATCACCATTCGGGATATTGTTCGTGTGCAGAAGGAACTCCTGGACGCTCTCGGGATTAAGCGCCTCGCAACTGTCATCGGAAGTTCGTTCGGCGGCATGCAGGTATTGGAGTGGGGAATTATGTATCCCGATTTCTGTGAGACCATCATTCCAATCTCAACCGCGGCCACGCAGACGGCGTGGTGTCTTGCACTTAACTCGATAGCGCGTGCAGCAATCACAAGCGACCCGGTTTGGAACAATGGCAACTACACGGAACAGCCTGCGCACGGGCTGACGCTGGCTCGCATGCTCGGCATGGTAACGTACAGAAGTCCCGAGGAATTCAATCTTCGGTTCGGGAGAGAACGAACGCACACGTCCGGCGACCGGTTCGATACTGATAATCCGTTTCAGGTTGAGAGCTACCTAAAGTACCAGGGAGGGAAGCTGGTGAAACGTTTCGATGCGAACACCTACCTCTGCCTCAGCCGTGCTCTCGATTTGCACGACGTTGGATATGAGCGAGGCGGTGAACAGCAGGCGCTCGGCACCATCAGGTCGCGGACTCTGTGTATTGGCGTGTCGTCCGATCAGCGGTACCCGACCGGCGATCAGAAGGAGCTTGTGCGTTTCATTCCTTGCTCGGAGTACGCGGAGATTCAGTCGTTTCACGGACACGATGCGTTCCTGATTGAGTACGGCCAGTTGAACTCGATCATTTCTTCATTTCTCAGGAAAGGCGAAACGCCTGGCGAGCCAACCCTCGGAACTAAAACAGAAGTCCAGCGCATTCTTTACGAGAGATCATCATGATTGTGATGAAATTCGGGGGAACATCTGTTGAGGATGCCGCGGCAATGCGTATCGTCACCAACATCGTTGCCCGCGAGTTACGCAATGAACCGTTGGTCGTGTTGTCGGCATGTTCCGGTGTTACGAATGCACTGCTTCGTGCTGCACACTCTGCCTTGCGCAATGAGGTCCATGACTCATTGTCTGAAATCCAAGTACTCAGGACCCGACACCTGCGTATTGCCCGGGAGCTTGGGTTGATTGACACGCAATTTGAGGTCTGCGTGCTGTTCGATCAGCTCGACCGGCTGTCGAATTCCGGGCCTACGTTTGGTGAAGGCGATCTGAGGTTTCTGGATCAGTTCGCTTCCTACGGAGAACGAGTCTCGACGCTCCTCCTCTCACAATACCTTCAGCGACTCGGAATCCCGACTGTGGTTCTCGACGCGAAAAGCATTATGATCACTGACAATCAGTTCACCGCGGCTGTCCCACAATTTGCCATTGTGAAAGAACGAATGAGAGAGATCTGCCTGCCACACCTCAACGCAGCACGCGTTGTCGTCACGCAAGGGTTCGTTGGTGGGACACTTGCCGGTGAGACAACAACGATAGGGCGCGGCGGCTCCGACTACTCCGCCGCAATTTTTGGCGCGGCGCTCGGTGCCGATGAGATCCAGATCTGGACGGACGTTGACGGCGTTCTTTCCGCCGACCCGACGCTGGTTCCCGATGCCCGGCACATTAAGCACATGACTTTTCGTGAAGCGGCTGAGCTGGCATACTTCGGTGCGAGAGTTCTTCATCCCAAGACCATCCAGCCTGCAATCGAAAACGGCATACCAGTCCGAGTGTTGAACACGAAGCGGCCAGAGTATGAGGGAACGCGCATCGCGCGCAATGGCGCGGACACGCGTCAGTGCATTGTAAAATCGATTGCGTACAAGGAAGGCATCACGCTTGTGAACATCGAAAGCACGCGCATGCTTATGGCGCACGGATTTCTTGCCCGCGTGTTCGAAGTCTTCTCGCACCACAAAAAATCCATCGACGTTATTGCTACGTCCGAAATCGGGGTGTCACTGACAATTGACAATCCTTCGCGGCTTGAGCAGATACAGGCGGACCTGAACACCTTTGCTGACGTCGAGATTCTTCCGGCTCGCGCCGTCTTGTGCATTGTGGGCGAAAACATGCGTCGCACAAAAGGAGTCGCTGCAAAGATCTTTGCCGCGCTCGATCGGGCTTCGGTGAATGCAGAGCTGATATCGCACGGCGGATCGGAAATCAATCTCACCGTCGTGATTCGTGAAGACGAACTCCATGCTGCCGTTCGCGCGCTGCATGAGGAGTTCTTTTTGGAGGCCGAAGAGTTTGAAGCAGTTTCAGAATATTCATCGAAGGCGTCGTGAGGCGCCTTCGACGCGTCGCTCCTCTCTTGAGTTTTCTTTCAGGCGATGTTTGTCGTATCTTGAATACGACATTTGCCTCTCACTCAAAGGACATCATCGTGCGTCGGCTAATTTATTCGTTGTTTCTTTTCGTGTTCCTGAATCTTGTGGTGATTCACCCTCTTGTTGCGCAGACCGGCACAAGCGCTGAGGCAGTAAAGCGAGAATTCCTTCACGCCTGGAATGCGTACAAACAGTATGCATGGGGACACGATGCGCTGCAACCTCTCAGCAAGACTCCTCACGATTGGTACGGCGTTTCGCTATGCATGACTCCCGTGGATGCATACGATGTTCTTCTCCTGATGGGATTGACGACCGAAGCGGCTGAAACAAAGCAACTCATATTCGACAGTCTCCACTTTGACAGCGACATCGAAGTGCAAAGCTTTGAAGTCACGATCCGGCTTCTCGGCGGGCTTCTCTCGGCATATCAACTCGACGGCGACAAACGCTTTCTTAATCTTGCACGTGACCTTGGGACACGACTTCTTCCAATTTTCAATTCGCCTACCGGCATGCCATATCGGTACGTCCATCTGCAAACGGGAAAAACCCGAGATTCACTCAACAATCCTGCGGAAATCGGAACCTCGCTGCTTGAGTTTGGAACGCTGAGCAAACTTACCGGCGATCCGGTTTTCTATAACAAATCGAAGCGTGCATTGTTGGAACTGTTCAAGCGTCGGTCGAAGATCGGATTGGTCGGGACAGTCATCAATGTCGAAACGGGTGAATGGGTAAGAAAGACGAGCCACATCGGCGGAGCGATTGATTCATACTACGAATATCTTTTGAAGGCATGGCTGCTGTTCGGCGACGCACAGTGCAAAGAGATGTGGGACAAAAGCATCGAGGCAGTCAATCTGCATCTTGCCGATACATCGCACAACGGGCTGTGGTACGGCAGGGTCGACATGGAAACCGGCAAGCTCACCGAAACGCGGTTTGGCTCGCTCGAAGCATTCTTCCCGGCGGTGCTTGCGCTCGGGGGCGATGTGCATCGTGCTCGTCAGTTGCTGCAATCGAGTTATGCGATGTGGAACCTGCACGGCATTGAACCTGAGCGAATCGACTATGCCACAATGCAGGTAACAGGGAAAGAATACCTCCTTCGTCCGGAGATTATCGAGTCGGCCTACTATCTCTTTCACTACACAAAAGACTCGTCATACATCCGGATGGGGGAGACGTTCTTGAATGACCTTGTGAAGTATTGTCGGACAGATGCTGGTTACGCGTATCTCAGTAATGTCATCACGAAAGAAAAAGCCGACGGGATGGAGAGTTTCTTCTTTGCGGAAACGCTGAAATATCTCTATTTACTATTTGCACCCGGCGAGACGTTGCCGTTTGAGAGCGTCATCTTCAACACGGAAGCACATCCGATCCGACGTTGACCATTGATCGTTGACCGTTGACGTTGACAGTTGACCATTGACTGCGGCCAGTTGTCCATCGACGAAAACACAAGTGCCCCGTCCCGGTATTGAGAACGAGGCACGTGAGATCTCAAGCGGCGTTGTGTTACTTCGCCATGATCATTTTTCTTGTGGAAATGAATTCTCCTGCCTGCATCCTGCACAAATAAATTCCCGACGTTGCGACGTTACCGCCTTCATCCTTTCCATCCCACACCACCTGATATGACCCTTCGTGCATCTCGCGCTCAACCAACGTTCGGATCTGTTGTCCAAGAATGTTGAATACTGCTATCGTAACACGGCTTGTGCCTGAAATGCCGAAGCGAATTTCCGTTGACGGGTTGAATGGATTTGGATAGTTTTGTGAAAGACTGAACCTACGCGGTTGGTTCTCTGAAGCTACAGACGTTGAGCCGGAACGGAATACGCGAAGCTCGGCCACCGAGATGTATTTGGCGGAACCACCCGGCATGCCTGCCACACGAATTCCGTCGCCCGATGTCGCGGCAAATGTGAGCGTGTATGAGATGAAGTTCGAGCCTGCTCCGGCTTCATATGACGGGGCAATGTTCACTCCTTGCGCCTCTACCCATTGTCCACCAACGCGAACCTCGACTCGTGGGTTGCCCGAGAAGTATCCGCCGCTTGCCGAGTGAAGTCCTTCTTGCAGCAACAGCGAAGCAAAGTTTTGCGGTGAGCTGTAGGTGTATCCTATCCAATCAAATGTGCGAGTCGTGGATCCGTTGTACGTGTCGTACTGATCTGCGGCATTCGATGAGCCGACAGGCGGCAGAATACCATCGCGAATCACTTCAATGTTCCGGCTGCCTGAGCCGGTTGGGTTCGTGATGAATGCCGTCGGCGTTCCAAGAGCAGTAATGTCTGTCGGATTGCCGCCTCCGCCGATCGGATCTTCGGGAGTGATGGGACTCGCACTATTGAAGAAATAGTCGACGTTGCAAGTGATGCCAGGCGGCGTACCTCCGGTTGGAGTTCCGTTGGCAACAAATACTCCAACTGAGTCGGCAGTGATCACCTGAGTGAATTGCGCGGCCTGTGTGAAGGTTGTTCCGTCGGCAGAGTACGAGCCTGTCCAAGTATCGCCCGCCCGCTTCACTTTGATCCAGACCTGACCGCTAATTCCCGTCATTTCAGTTGTTGAGAAGGTCGTGACGTTCCACCCGTTCAATATCGCGGAGTGGAACAACAGGTTATTTGTTCTGCCGGTATTGTAGTTGCAGTCGAAACGCAGGAGAGTGTTTGCATCCTGCTTGATCACGATTCCTTCGGACTGATATGTCGCAGCTGAAACGCTCTGGAATCGTGCAACGACTTCAAAATCTCCGTTGGTAACATTTTGAAATGCTGCCGGCGCATTCTTCACATCGGTCCAGAAGTCCATGCGCGTCCCATTCGGGATGTCCATGACAAGCCAGGCGTCCTGCGTTCCGGTCCCGGCGAATCGTGTCTGACCCGGTTGGCTGAATCGCCACAGTGATTTGGTATATGTCGTATCGTGGAAATCGTCCGACGTGACACTTGCAAGCATGGGCGTGACAACGCTGAGTATTGCCGTATTGCTCGTTACCGTTCCGCTTGCATTTGATGCGATGCATCTGTACGAAGCGCCGCTGTCTGCGCGTGTTGCAAGCGGCGTTGTGTAGCTGTTGCTGTTCGCTCCGCTGATGTTCGCACCATTCTTCTGCCACTGGTATGTTGGTGTGGGATAGCCCGTTGCGAACGCCGTGAATGTTGCCGACTCGTTTGCCCAGATGGTGTTATTCGCCGGATGCGTACTGAACGCCGGTGCGACTGGTCCTGACGGAGTCAAGTAATCTTTCACCGCCTTGAAGAGCGGCCATCGTTCGTCGAGCGGTTTCGTGAGATCGGACGTATGCTCGAGTGCAAACAACCCGATGCCGCCCCAACCCTGCGCTCTGACGTAATCCATTTTGGCGCGCAATGCTCTTGGATTGTTGTAGTTGGCATATCGCGGATACCCGTTGCCGGCAGGATTTGAGAGCCATGCCATTTGAGCCAGCGTGTCGTAGTATTCGATGCCATTCCCGGTTTCGAGCTGATGCGTAATGTCATAATAGTTATAGTAGCCAACACAATTATTGCAGCTCGTGAATGATTGTCCCGGCTGTGTCACTTGTGCCCAGGCCCAGCCATACAAACTATAGATTAATGTCGATTTGGATTTGTCAAGACCGTGTTGGACCCACGTATTTGATTTGTTGTGAATATTCAGTGAAGCGGTTCCGCCACCATAGTTCGGCCAATTCGGTCGGGGATCGTACAACGGCTCGTGAAAGCCGGATGTCTCACTCCAGTACGCGTTGCAATCATACGTCATGATGTTGAGCCAGTCGTAGTACTGATTCAACGTTGCGACTTCGACTGCCGCACTCCATTCACGACCGACAGCATAGGTCATCACTCCTCGTGTTGGCCACGCATCCAGTTTTCTTCGCATGATGCGGGAAAGGAGACGGAAGCCATCGTAGGTGATTTCGGTTTCCCAATCGAGATCGAACCCGTCATATCCCACACTGCGCGCATACACACTCATCGCATCTATGACACGTTGAGTGAGTGCACTATCGCGTGTGATAACATTCCACTCTGTGGCCCCTGCATTAACTCCGCCGATACAGAGCAGCACTTTGACTCCTTTGGCGTGCGCATCGTTGACAATCTGTTGGCGGTTTCTGGCATGTGCCTGCTCGCCGCCGTCGAACGTGTAGTATGGGGTGTTTCGGTTTGGATCGATTTTGAAATGGATGAGATGCGTGATTGCACCGGCGTTTCTGTTCCAAAACGTTGAATCAATCATGCGCGGATCGCCCCACGCTGAGTAATAAGTAAATACGGCATTGATGTTCTGCGCAACTGCGGTGTTTGATATGTGTACCGCAAGCACAGCGAAGAACCACACGAGTAAAATACGCTTCATCACTTAGACCCTCTTCTCTTCAGCCTGATTTGTGTTGTTGGATTAGTTGTACCACGAGTGAGGTAGAGTCAAGTGACATGCCACGTATGTGATGGGAACAACAGTGTTGTAGTCGCAGAAAATGAACGTAGGTCTTTCGTTGTCACAAGGTGCGCTTGTAACTTCTACATATTACACATGAGAGAGGAAAATCTGACGCTCTATGATGAGACTGGGATGAGACTGGGAAGAGACTGGGAAGAGACGAGCGGAATGATTTTGCAGACGGGGGGCGTATGAGCGATCAAGCGAGAACTCCGTTGGTATTGCCCTGATCATCGCTGAAGGTCCGCCTGCGATCGTCGTCGGGTTCGTCGCAGCGCCGTCTTCCGGAACAATCGAGAACGCAATGTTGAAGAAGTAGTCCGCCAGCATCGTGAACAATACACACCAGACTGCCGCTCAAACAACGTGCTCCACATAACACGAAAGCGAGTCGTTAGACTCGCCCTCGAATGTGGAGTAGATGAATGTAGACATTTTCGGTTGTCAGCTCCTGTGCGGGGCACCCGATTGGCTATTTGTCTTTCACTTCTTGGGCGCGCCTTTCTTTGCTGTGCCCCCCCAACTATCTTTCATACAACGAGGGACATCCCGCTGTGCGGGACCGCATCCAACTTGACTAAGTCTACTATCTAATGTTCAATCATTTACTTGGATCGGCACTACCTGCGCGGGCATCGGAGGTTCTATTGCGTTCCCTACCGGCCGGCTGAACTGCACCGACACATTCAAATTCCCAAACACCGAATTTGCATCAGAGGCTGTTACGATTCCGCTGAGATTGATGTCGGAGGAGTAATAGCCTGTGGCATTGAGAACGCCAAACACATTGTTGGCATCTGATGCCGTTATGATTTGAGATGCATTCGCGTCGCCGGCGTACATTCCA
>CAYJNF010000106.1:0-9499 GCA_964370915.1 uncultured Chitinophagales bacterium | reverse complement strand
GGTCCTTTCCGTGACCTGCTGATTCTCCGTCTCTTCAGTTTCGAGCTTGTGGATCTTTGTGAATCGCGCCAGCATGGTGTACAGCACAGGCACAAGAATAAGGGTGAGGAATGTTGAAAAGAACATTCCGCCAACGACTGCCAGCCCCAGCGGACGTCGTGATTCGGCGCCCGCGCCCAGCCCGATGGCGATCGGGAGGATGCCGAAGATGGTGGAGAACGATGTCATGAGTATCGGTCTGAGGCGAATGGCCGATGCTTCAATCACCGCCTCTGCAATCGACTTGCCCCGGGTGCGCAGTTGATTGGCGAATTCGACGATAAGAATGGCGTTCTTCGTCACGAGGCCGATCAGCATGATCAAACCAATCTGCGAATAGATGTTCAGACTTTCTCTGAAGATGAACAGTGTGAAGAGCGCGCCGAACACCGCCAGCGGCACCGACAACAAAATCGTCAGCGGATGTACCCAGCTTTCGAATTGCGCGGCGAGAACGAGATAAATGAACAGAATCGCCAGCAAGAACATGAAGTAGAGCGCCGAGCTTGAGGTCTTATACTCCAACGATTGGCCAGCGTATTCGCGCTTCATTCCTGTCGGAAGTTTTTCTGCTGCGATGCGGTCAAGATCATCCAACGCCTGGCCGAGCGTCACGCCCGGAACAAGATTGGCAGTAAGTTTGGCGGAACGGAGACGGTTGAAATGATTCAACTCTTTCGGGGCAAGCGTTTCCTCCACATGCAACACGTTTGCGAGCTGCACAAGACCCCCCGTGCCGCGGACATAGATTTCCCGGATCGCATCAGGCGTGGCGCGCGCCGAAGGCCTCATTTGCAGAATCACATCGTATTGCTTCGTGCCGCGCTTGAAGTTTGTCACCACGCGCCCGCCGAGAAATGTTTCGAGCGTTGTGCCAATGGCAGTCAGGGAAGCGCCGACGCCCGACGCTCGCTCGCGATCAATGGTCAGATCGAGCTGCGGCTTGTTCAGCAGCAGATCGGTGTTCAGATTGATGAGATAGCCGAGTTTCGATGCTTCGCCCATCATCGTGCCCATGGCGCGATTGAGCTCTTCGTAACTATCGCCTTCAATAACGTACTCCACGGCACTTGAGCTGAATGTGCCGCCGAGACTCGGCGGATTGATGACGAACGCGAGCACGCCGGGAATCGACAGGAGCTGGGGAAACAACTCTTGCACGATTTGTTGCTGCGACTTGTCGCGTTCGCTGCGCGGCTTCAACCGAAGAAACAGGACGCCATTCGTCGGGCTGCCGGGTCCGCCGAAGCTCAACCCGATTGCCGTGAAGAGTCCGGCGCGTTCCGGAAGAGCCATCAAACGCTGCTCGACTTCGCGCATATATCGGTCGGTGTACTGCAGGGTCGCCCCCTCCGGCGCGATGATGATGCCAAACCCGATGCTGCGATCTTCCACCGGAACCAACTCGCTCGGAATGAACTTGAACAGCACGGCGCTCACAACAAGAGTCAGCGCGGCAACCCCAATCATCCATCCCTTGCGTTTCAATACGCCGGTAAGAATGGCATGATACTTCCTGTCGACGTATTCGAAGAAGCTGTCGAACGACCGCGACGCCCAGTTGTTGCTCGTATGATGGAGTGGCCGCAGGATCTTCGAACAGAGCATCGGGGTCAAGGTCAGCGCAACGAAACCGGAAATGAGAATGGCGACGGCCAGCGTGATGCCGAATTCATTGAACAAGCGCCCGACTGATCCGGTTAAGAACGCGAGCGGAACAAACACGGCAACGAGCGAAACCGTCGTTGCCACAACGGCAAACCCGATTTCACTGGCGCCGTCGACTGCTGCGCGCCAACGTCCCTTTCCCATTTCCATGTGGCGATAGATGTTTTCGAGCACGACGATCGCATCGTCCACGACCATCCCGATCGCGAGAACGAGTGCGAGCAGCGTAAGGATGTTGATCGTGAATCCGGCAAAGTAGGCGACGGCAAACGCTCCGATGATCGATATGGGAATTGCGACGGTCGGAATGGTGGTTGCGCGCACGCTCTTGAGAAACGCAAGCACAACCAGGATCACCAGGCAGAGTGCGATGATCAGCGTTTCCTGCACTTCGCTGATCGACTCATTGATGAATGTTGAAGAGTCGAATGCCACATCCAGCTTCATCCCGGCCGGCAGCAGCGTTTTCAATTCCCCCAACACGTTACGCACTTCGGCGGCGACATCCACCGTGCTCGCCTTTGATTGCTTGACGATTCCCAACCCGACTGCCGACTGTCCGTTGTATCGGGCAACGGTGCGTTCGTCTTCCGCCCCGACGTTCACCTCGGCAACATCGCGCAAGCGCACGAGGCCGTCTTCTCGTTGGGAGACAATGATCGCGCCGAATTCCTCGGGCTTTGAAAGCTCGCCTCGTGTGCGAACCGAGAACTCACGTCCGACGCCTTCAACACGTCCGCCGGGGATCTCCGCGTTTTCTCGGCGGACGGCGGCTTCGATATCCTGTGTCGTGAGTCCGTGCGCCGCCATCCGAAGCGGATCGAGCCAGATGCGCATCGCGTAGCGTCGCTCTCCCCCGATGATGACGGAGCCTACGCCTGTCAATCGCTGGATTCGCTCTTTCAACACGCGGTCTGCAACATCGGTCAGCTCAAGCCCGGTGTGACGGTCGCTGGAAAGGGCAAGCCACACGATTGCCTGCGCGTTCACATCCACTTTGGAGATGATCGGATCTTCGATCTCTTGCGGCAGGCGTCCGCGTATGCGCGCAACACGGTCGCGCACGTCGTTCGCCGCTTCATCGACGTTGCGATCCAATTCGAACTCAATGGTAATGACCGACCCCTGCTCACGGCTCGACGACGACAGCGTCTTCACTCCTTCCAGCGTTGCGAACTGTTCCTCCAAAACGTTTGTAATCTCCGTTTCCACAACGCTCGGACTTGCCCCGCGATACAACGTGGTCACCGAGATGATCGGTGGATCGATGTCGGGATACTCGCGCACTGGAAGACGCAAGAAGGAGATTATCCCGAACAAAAGAATCGTAAAGCTCATGACGCTGGCAAATACCGGGCGCTGTATGGATGTTACGCTGAGTTTCATGTCCTCATCCTCCCGTCTTCATCTCGTGGTGTTGCGCAGCGACCGTGTCTCTGCTCATCATGGGCATCACTTTGCCGCCTTCAAACAACTTCTGATGGCCTGCGCGCACCACAGTCATTCCTTCCTTCAATCCCCCGACAACTTCCACAACATCCGGAAGCCGCAATCCAAGTGTCAGCGCGACCCGGCTCACCGTGCTGTCGGGCTTCACGACAAAAACGAATAACTGGTTGCCGCTGCCAAAGACGGCTTCATTCGGGATGGTGAGCGCCTTCGGTGTTTCGCGCAGGACTGCGGAGACATTGGCTGACATGCCGGGACGGAATTTTCTGCCGGGGTTTTGCACGCGCGCAATCACTCGCGTGCTTCGTGTTGTCGGGTCGACCATCGGTTCAATCGCGATGATTTGCCCTTTTCGTTCATCGCCCGGAAAGATGGCGCTCGAAATGTTGACGGTTGCACCCCGCGAAAGCTGGCCGAGCAGCCGCTCCGGCGCGGCAAAGATCACGCGAATCTCATCGATGTTTGCCAGCTCGGTGATCTGTTGCCCTGTCCGCACGAAGGTGCCGACGCTGACGCGACGCGCGCCGATACTGCCATCGAACGGGGCGACGATTCGCGTTTTCATCCATCGCGCTTTTGCGAGAGCAAGATTTGCATCCGCTACTTTCAATGCCGCCGCCGCGTCATCCAGATCCTGCGGCGCACCGGCACCCTGGTCGACAACAGACTTGACGCGTTCATACGTCACTCTGCTCTGTTCACGCAGCGCTTCCGTGCGCGCAACATCGGCGGCAAGCTGCGACTCGTCCAATTGGGCAATCAACCCGCCTTTGTGGATATGGCCTCCCTCATCGAACGGCAGTGATCTGACCGCACCATCGATCTCCGCCACGATACTCGTGGCTTCGATTGCCTCGATGGTGCCAACGGCTTCGAACTTGTCCGTTATGGTTCCGACCTTCACCGGACTGACTTCGACAGGCATCGGGGGCATCGCAAACCTTCCCTTGCCGGGTCCGCCGTTTCCGCCGCAGCCGGTCAGCGCGACCGAAATTGAGATGATGAGAGCCGCAAGAAGAATGGATCGCTCTGCCGTGTTCAACCTAATCATACATTCATGCCTTTCTGGATTTGTGAGGCTCGTGATTGTCGCGTAACTCCATGAATTCATTCATCACACAAAAAAACTCTACGGGGACTTTGGATACGCACCCGACGTCAGCTGCCGCAAGTTCGCTGCTGCCTTCGCGCTGCGCACGAGCGCAAGCGAATAGCGTTGTTGCGCGACGGCAAAATCCGCGCTCAAGCGGACAAGCTCAAATGCAGTCGTGCGTCCGTTCTGAAATTCAATCTGCCCGATGCGTACCTGCTCTTGCGCTGCGGCGACTCCGGTGCGCGCAGCCTGCAACCGTCGCTGCCCGTGAAACAACTCCCGATGGCTTGTCCGAATTTGTTCCTCGAGAATTCTCTCTTGTTGAATCCGCCGCTGCTCTGCCAGCGTCACTTCAGCATCGAGCCTGTCTTGCTCGCCCAGTCCTGTGCGCAATCCAATCGGGACCGTGACTTCGACTCCCAGACTCCACGACGGAAACGATCGATTGACCGCCTGGCGAATCGCGTCATTCCACGATCCGCTGACGGACGAGCGCAGTGTGTCCGAGCCGAAGATCACATTGCGCGGAACGCCGCCAACGCCGCTTCCACCCAGCGAGCCGACGATGTCAATCTGCGGGAGCGCTTCCCAGAACGCCGCCTTCGCCAATGCGCGCATTGCCTCAACATCCGACCTCGCGGCTTGTATTGCGAGATTCCGCTCGAGCGCTTGCTGCACCAACGCATCAACGTCTTCCATGGGAAACTCCCTGGCAGGACTATCCACAACAACGAACCGTTGGCTCCCGGCATCGGGTCGTTTTCCGACAAGCGAACCAAACTGATCGGAGAGACGGTCAAGCTGCTCCTCGCGATCGAGAAGCAAAATTTCCTGTTCTGCCAGAAACGTTCTTGCGTTCGCGACCTGATTCGGCCCGATGAGACCGGTCTTCACTCGCGTCTCCGTGTCTTTCAAGAAAACTGCCGCCTGGTCGCGCGTCAGTTTCTGCACCGCGTAATCGCGCTCGGCCGCATACAAATCCCAGTAGCTCTGCTCAACCTGCGTATTGATTGTCAGTACTTCCTGGTCATACCGGGCCTTGGCAGCTTCCAAATCACGATCTGCTTTCGCGAGATTCTTGTTCGCAGAAACGAAGAAGCCGCCAAGCAAGGGTTGACGAAGACTGAGATTCGCGAAGGCCGTGTACTGTGGATTCAAAAATGTGATGGGGGAGTTGGATTCCAATTTCACGGCATTCAACGTCGCCTCGATGCTTGTTCCGATGGGGAGACTCATCCGCAACCCGCCCGTCATGGTGTTTTGAATCGTATTTCCCGTGAAGAGCGAAACGCCGGGCTGCTTCTGATCAAGGTGATTGAATGTGAAGAAGAGTGTCGGATCGAAATACCCGGCTTGCTTCCGTCGCGAGCCGCCCGCAGAAAGGTACGCAGCTTCGGCGGAGCGGACGGACGTCGCATTGCTCAATGCATTCTGTTCAGCATCGTGCAACGAGAGTCGTGTTCCTTGCAGGGTTTCGAGAATCAATTGGAGAGCACTATCGGGGTTGGCGGTTTGGCCTGCGGTCCCGTAGGGGGTTTGCGCAAATGTGGTGAATGACGCGAAAAGGAATACACCAAACCGGAGTGTCGAGACGGGGGATCTGGACATAGCAGCAGTTAATATGAGTTGTTGTAAAGAACAGTTTTTGACGAGTCGACTGCTATGAGCCAGCCTGTCGCCTTCTAAACTTTAATAATTCTGCAACGAGAATCAAGTGAAGAGAGTATTAAGAGAATTCAATGACGCATTCGTCATAACAAGACGAGCCTGCTAGGCAGTTCCGCGCGGAACTACGTTTTGTGAACAAAAGTGGTGGCCACCCGTGGCTACTTCATCAAAAATCTTTTTGGGATGACCATCGACTCTCCTGAACGAAGCCGCGCTTGACGCGCGCAGGAGTGAAATCAGAACAATTGAGAAAAGAGCTCGAATCATAACCTGGTCTCCTTGCTCTTGTCCACGCGAACAAATACGAAGGTAACTTTGCAGCCGCGCTTTACATCAACACGGAACTCTGCGCTTGTAGAGTCGATTCAATTCAACGCGTGTGAATCAACCTGCTCTCCTCTTACTTTGTGTTCTGAATCGCCTCCACAAGCACATCCGGCTCATCTGTGCCGATGCGAAATCTTTTGCCGTCCTTCAATTCCAATTCCACCGCATCGAAGCCGGAGACATTCCACAACCAGTACTTCGTCGGCATCCAGTGGATTCCCCATCCCGCAAACCATGGATTGCGTACTGCACGCGCCGCGACGATTTCACTGAGCGAAATGCGTCGCCGGATCAAGCCCGGCCCGAACCACACGAGTATGGCTCCGCCTTTGATCTCGACCGTGAGCGAGAAAAAGGAGACCAAGATCAACGACACTATCCATACGACAACTGGAATTGCCTTTCCCCTCATGACCGTATACGCTAAGTGCAGCAGCACGAATGCCTGCGCTACGATTATCACTATTCCTATTTGCGTATGTCGATAGTCCATGTTCCGTTCTCTGTTGAATGTGCGTTGCTCGCGGTGAACGTGTCACCGCTGTGCGAGTTTGCCAAACTGCACCGCCTGCTTTTCCACCTTCATCTTGTCCCCGGCAATTACTATGAGCATCTCGTCCGGTCGCAGGTACTTCTCCGTGATCTGACGGACTTGCTCGGGCGTGACCGCGTAAACCGTCTTCACGTACTCGGTGAGGTACGACTTCGGAAGTCCGTGCAGATTCAAGAATGACAACTGGTTGATGATCCCGGCTGGCGATGAATTCTGCAAGACAAATACGCCCGCGAGATAATTCTGAATCCCCTTGAGTTCTGCTTCGCCCGGTGCCTCCTTCCGCAATCGGTTGATCTCGTAGAAGATTTCCTTGAGGGCGGGACCCGTGACATCCGTCGTTAGGCTGGCATATTGTGTCCAGTATGCGTTGCGATAGCGTGACGACAGCGAGCTGTTGGGAGAGTACGTATACCCTTTGTCTTCGCGGATGTTTGCCGTGATGCGCGAGCCGAACGATCCGCCAAGCAGCGAGTTGGTGACAATCAGCGCGCGATGGTCCGGGTTCGACGGATCAATCGTGGGCAGGCCGAGAAACACGGTCGACTGCGACGCGCCGGGGCGGTCGACAATGTAAATCGCCCGTTGGGAAACCGGCTTCGGGATGTTGATCAACGGCTCCGGCCCATGTGCCCAATCACCAAAGTGTTTTCGGATCGCTTCCTCTGTTGCTTTGCCGTCGAACTTTCCAGCAACGTACACGTGGGTGCGTGCCGCTCCGTAGTTCGCCGCGTAGAAATCACGCAGCTGATCAATTTTGTAGCTGCCAAGCATTTTCTCGGTCGGCTGCAGGCGTCCGTACGGATGATTGGGAAACATGACTGCGCGAAACCGCTCCAGCGCGATCTGCGTCGGATCGGTCTTGTCGATGCTCAACTGACGGATGCGGTCATTCTTCAATCGTTGCAATTCCGATTCTGGCAATGCAGGATGACGAATCAGATCCGCGATCAGCTCAACCATCTTCGGCGCAAATTCCGTGAGCACGCTTCCTTCAATCAGCGTCTGGTCGGCTCCCGTGGTGATGGAAATGTTGCCGCCCAGCTTTGCCGCCTCCTGCGCGAGTTGTTTCGCCGAGCGCGATGTTGTTCCTTCCTTCATCAAATCGCCAAGCAGGTCGCACAACCATACTTCATTTGGCGCTTCGTTGAGATTTCCAACCCGCACAACGGCGCGTACCGTCACTTTGGGAAGAGTGCCGTACGGGATCAGCGTTGCATGCAATCCGTTGTCGAGAGAGAATGTTGTACTCGGAGGAAGCACAAAGTCTTTGGGCGTTGAACCTTCCGGCGGAGTCTGCTTCTGCGCAACCGCCGCTGTAGTCCCGAGGAGGACGGCCAGAGTCAAGACGAGAATGCTATTCTTCATTGGACTTATCCTCTCTGTTAATGACACGGCTGGGACGAACGGTGAGCACCGTTTGGTTTGTTGTGCGCAGATATTCTTGAGCTGTCTTCTGGATGAGTTCCGGCGTTACGCGGTCGATCATCTGCTCTATCTCATTGATCTTGCCGGGATTGTCATCGAACAATGCAAACGACGCGAGCAAATCCGCACGCCCAAATCCGAAGAAGCTGTCCACGTCGTCGTAGAACGCTGATCGGAATTTCACTTTCGCCCTCTCCAACATTTCCTTATCGATCTGTTGCGACTGCAGCTTGCCGATTGTTGTGTTGACTGCAGCGAGAATCGTGTCTGCCGGCGTGGAGTTGTCGTGGAACAGATATCCCATCCACAACATCGGTCCGCTGTAGTTGAACATGTTGCCGAGCATGTTGATGCCTCCATCCACCGAACTCGCGATGCCCCGTTTCTGCACCAGCTCTTCGCGCAGCATGCTGTCATCGCCCTGCAGCAGAATCCGATCGATCAAGCCCATCGCATAAAACTCGGGAGTATTCCGGTCGGGCATATGATACGCAAACGCGAACGCCGGACGGCTCGCGAGTGAATCATCCTTGCTGAAGCGCTTGGGCTGCTCCTGCCGTGGTTCATTGATTTCCGGCTTTGCAGGCTGAGGGGCTGAGGGAATTGCCGCGAAATATTTTTCAATCATCTTCTTCGCTTCGCCATTGTCAAAGTCACCAACGATAACCAGCACGGCGTTGTTGGGCGCATAGTAGATTTTGAAGAATGCCCTGACGTCATCGAGCGTTGCCGCGTCGAGATCCTTCAGCTCGCCGTAGAAGTTGTGGGCATTGTACCAGTTGGTGTTTGCATATTGCGGCATATCGAGCCAGGGAAATCCGCCATATGGTTGGTTGATGACGTTCACCTTCACTTCGTTCTTCACAACCTCTTGCTGATTCTTCAGATTTTCCTGCGTGATGTTCAGCCCCTTCATCCGATCCGCTTCGGCCCACAGGACAGTCTCAAGTTTGTGGGCGGGGATCACCTGGTAGTAGTTTGTAAAATCGAATCGCGTCGAGCCGTTCAGCACACCGCCGTTCTGCTGCACGAGCTTGATGAATTCCATCTTGCCCAGATTATCGGAGCCTTGAAACATCATATGCTCAAACAGATGGGCAAAGCCGGTGCGATCCTTCGGCTCGATACGAAGCCCGATGTTGTAATAGACGGCAACAACAGCCGTGGGAGCAGTCGCATCATGCGAGAGTACAACCTTCAGCCCGTTGCCGAGTGTGTAGTATTCAACCGGGACGTTGAAGCCACTCTCTTCCTTCTTTGCACATGACCATAGC
>CAYJNF010000105.1:8138-9508 GCA_964370915.1 uncultured Chitinophagales bacterium | reverse complement strand
TCGAACTCACCGCGCTGCTGCTCTGCCAGAACCTTGGATAGCACATCATCGGCGCCGAGGTCATAGGGTTCGAGGACGATATCCGGGTACTTCTCGGCGAAGATCTCTGGTGCTTTTGCAATCTTGGAGGAATTGGCGTACACGATTACCGTGCCTTCTTCCTTGGCAGCAGCTTCGATGGCATCCCAATCCTGCTCGCCGGTATCAAACTGACCGAGTTGATTGTCCATCAGCCATTGTTCCTGTGCGGACAGCGGAGCATCGGTTGCAGGGACTTCGGTCGCCGCAGGGGCATCGACAGCCGGAGCTTCGGTCGCGGCGGGTGCCGCAGGCGCGGCGCAACCAACCAGGAAACTTACCAGAAGTACAAAGGTCAAAATCTTTATGAACGTTTTCATTCAAATTCTCCTTCTTGATGGTTGAAACGAAATACAAACTGGCACATCTTCGTACACAAATGACTTATTCCTTGCTTCCTCCTTCCGATGCCTCCGAAATATAAACAGAGCGCAATGAAAAGGCCTTTCGTCAGGAAACCACCAGGTTTCCGCTTTCCTTGTCGTACAAATTGAGCGTTTCCGCATCGAACTTCAGCCAGATCTTCTCATCCATCTTAATCGCGCTGATGCCCATGACCTTGACCGTGATTTCCATCTCCCCCCTGCGCGCGACAATGGTCGAATCGGCGCCGGACGGCAGAACGGAGTAGGCGCTGAATTCGACCCCGCCCTCCATCGGTCTGGTCGAGACAGCAATATCCTCCGGACGAACCGCCAGGACCACCTCCCCGCTTGCCCTGTGGGTGGCGACAGGGGCCGAGAATGATCCCAGGTTGACACTGCCGTTTCCATCCACTTTGCCATCCAGCAGGTTGACCTTCGGATTGCCAATGAAATCTGCGACAAATAAATTCGCCGGGAAATGATAAACCTTGTCCGGGGTATCCAGTTGCTGAATGACGCCCAGTTTCATCACCGCAATATTGGTTGACATGGTCAGAGCTTCCACCTGGTCGTGCGTGACATAAATGGTGGTCGCGCCGGAAATATGATGAAGGCGTTTGAGTTCCGTGCGCATGTCCATGCGCAGGCGGGCATCCAGGTTGGAGAGCGGCTCATCCATCAGGAAGACCTTGGGGCTGTAGGCCAGCATGCGGGCCAGGGCAATGCGCTGCTGCTGTCCACCGCTCATCTCGCGCGGATAGCGGTCCTCGTAACCGTCCATCTGCACTTCGGCCAGTGCTTCCTTGACCCGTTTGTCCATTTGATCTTTGGACATCTTCTGGATCTCAAGCGCAAAGGTGATGTTCTTGTAGACCGTCATGTGCGGCCATAAGGCGTAGTTTTGAAAAACAAGTCCCAGGTCACGTT
>CAYJNF010000105.1:0-8128 GCA_964370915.1 uncultured Chitinophagales bacterium | reverse complement strand
CTGGGAGCGAAACGCCCTTCTTGCTGGAAAAAACAAGTTTTTCGCCGATGTAGATCTCGCCTTCGTTCGGGTCTTCCAGGCCGGCAATACAGCGCAGCAAGGTTGTCTTGCCGCAACCGGAAGGGCCTAAAAGGGTCAGGAAGGTTCCCGGTTCGATGGTCAAACTGACATTGTTGACCGCGGCTACATCGCCGAAACGTTTTGTAAGATTTTTTATGGTGATGGTTGTTGACATGTTTGCTTCTCCTTACATTCCAAGACCTTTTTTAAGGCTGCCGCCGCGGAAACGGCCGATGATAAAATTACCGATCAGGACCAGCACGATCAGGATGATGATGACCGCATTGGCCTGCTGTTCGTTCCCATTCTCGATATAGCGCATGGTCATGCTGGCCAGGACCGCCGTGGTGGGAGTGACCAGCAGGATGATCAGGGATAATTCCCGCATGGTGGTGATGAAGGTCAGCAGGAAGCCGGAGACAAAGCCGGTGCTGGTGAGCGGGAAGATAATGCGCGTGAAACGCTGCCAGGCATTGGCGCCTGCCACTGCGGCGGCTTCCTCCAACTCCCGCCCCACTTGGAGCATGGCCGAAACGCCGCTGCGGGAGGAATACGGGATGTGCTTGGCCACCGAAACCACCACCAGCAGGGCAAAGGTGCCATACAGCGGCGGGATGGGGCCGACCGATTTCGTAAACATCGAAATATAGACCGCGCCAAAAGCAATACCCGGGATCACGTAGGGGATGAAGGCCAACTGCTCCACAAACTTGGACAGGCGGGTGCCTCTTCCCTTCACGATAGCGTACCCGAGGACTACTCCCAGGAAGGCAGTGAAGAAGGCGGTATAAAGCGATAACTTGATCGAGTTCCAGGCGCCTTTATAGATGGCTGGATTGCGCAAGACGCCCGGCTCCCCACTGTTTATTTTCACGTCGCTTTCGCCGATCCAATGCGCCAGGCTCAAATTGCCAGGGCTGTAATCGCCCGACCGCAGCATCAAAGTGCTCCAGATCAGGAGGACCAACGGCAGGACCGCGATCAACACCTGGAAGATAATCACCAAAGTGGTCAGGAAACCCTTCCAGTTGCGCAGTTTGGTTTTTTGCGCCATGAAACCGCGTCCGCCGATGGTTTCGTAACTCTTCCTGGTGCCAACGATCTTCTGATTGAGAAATATCGTTGTCATGGAGAACAGGATCAGCACGATTGCCAGCACAAACCCATCCCCAAACGCCCCAATTGTTGTATTGGATCGAATCATGGTGGAGAGCGTATAGTAGCGGACCGGCACACCCAGGACGTTCGGACCGCCAAAGGTGCCCATGGTCTTCGAGAATGTCATGATGAAACCAGACATCAGGGCCGGGACCACCAGTGGGAATGTGATTTTGCGCAGGATGCGCGCGCGGCTGGCGCCTGCCAATTCACCTGCCTCTTCCAGGCTCGAGTCGATCGACATCAAGGCCGCCGAAACGAATAGAAAGAAAAACGTGTAGTAGTGCAGTGCGCTGCTGACGATGATCGGCAGTGGGCCGTATGCCAGCCAGTCCGGTGGCGGCGTTCCTGTTAGGAACATGAGAACCCCGGGAGTGCCGCCCGTCGTGCCGTTGTTGAACAACACCTTCCAGGCCATTGCAATCGTCCAGGATGGCATAATGTAAGGCACAGTCGCAAGAACGTTGATGATCTTTCTGCCCGGCATATCGGTGCGAACAACCATCCATGCCATGGCCCCGCCGATGGTAAACGAAAGCAGGGTGGCGCCCATCGAGATGGTCAGCGAATGCAGCAGGGGTTCATAAGTCATGATCTTGCTGATCTTGCTGGACAACATTCTCAGCCAATGGAAGGGGGTCAACTGCCCAACCACGGCATCCTGGGCATAACGCAGGTCATTTTCCGAGAAGGTGATGGTGGTGACCAACATGCGATAGAGCGGGATGATCACCATGTAGAACATCAAGAACAGCATGACCATGGATAGGACAACATGCGGGGTTGTCACCCATCGCAAAAACCTTCTCGCATTGGCGAGCAGGCGCGAGACGAATGTTTCCCCCGTGGATGCTTCAAGGCTTGCCATATAGGTTTCTCCTGAAGAGCACGTGATAATGTAGCTGGATTCTACGAATCAACTCTTTGGATCAGGCACCACTAAAGGAGGTCAACTCAACACTGTTTCGGATATTTTTTTTAGGTGGATGAGCCGTTATATTTTTTCAGGCGCTCCCGCAACTGATCGAGCTTGTCCAGATTTTCCATGACGCCACCCTCCTCGCTGGCCATCGCCAGCAAAATGGAATTGATAATGGTCATGGGCACCACCAGCGAGTGGAAGCCCGAGACCGGGCCGCGCTTGGCGGATAGAACCACGTCGGCCCTGTCCCCGATGATGGAACCCAGCGTATCGGTCAGCATGATGACCGGGCAGTTCACATCACGCGCGTAATCGAGCACCAGCTGCAAGGCCGGGGTCACATCGAAAAAGCAGATCACGAATAAAAGATTGTTCTCCGTCATGGAGATCAGGGGTTCGAGGAATTCGCGCCCGGCCGTCGTCAACGGGATTACCTGTCGGCCAAAGCGCTCGAGGCGGATCTTCATCAACTCGACCAGGGAAACCGATGGGCCGACCCCGAAAATGAAAATCCGCTTGCGATTCTTCATGAGATCGACGGCCTGGTGCAGGGCCTCCCGATTCACCGACTCCAGGGATTGGGTCATGTAGTCGATTTCGGAGGCGACCAGCCGCTCGAAGATGTCGCCTGACTCCCGCAGTTCGTCCAGGCGGCTGCGCAGTCTCGTCGAGTGAGTGACGCGGCGGCGGAAGTTCTCCTGCAGGACTTCGCGCATGGAGGGATAGCTATCGAACCCCAGGGAACGGGCGAAGCGCACCAGGGTGGCTTCACTCAGCCCCAGGTGGTCTGCCAGTTCACCCGCGGAAAGAAAAGCGGATTCTTCCTGGTTTTTACGCAGATAATCCGCAATTTGCTTTTCGCTTTTGGTCAACTGGCCGTAGCGCTCACTGATGATCTGGCTGAAATCAAGGTTACTGCGAGTCTCGTCCGCGCTCATGATTCACCTCTCGACAGAATTATCCATAAAAACAGAATTACAAAAATACCATTTTTGAAACAAATCTTTCATTTGAAACATAATACAACAATATTTTATAAATTGCAAGTATTAATTCACAAAAGGTGCTATTTGTCACTTTAAAATGGGTTCATCACGGGAAAACGGCTACTCCGCAAGCGCCTCGTCCCCGTTGAATGTCCAAAGCTGCGGGAATTTTTTGACCACGACGAAGGCGGCCAGCACACACCCCACTCCGCCCGAGATGATTGCAAAAGGGACGCCCAGCAGCTGCGCCACGAAGCCAGATTCCATTTCCCCGAGCTGCGGGCCGCCCTTGAAAAATATCTGGGTGATGCTCATCATGCGGCCGCGCATTTCATCAGGCGTCAGCAACTGCCTGACCGTGTTGCGGATGATCGTGCTCAAGCCATCGAAGACGCCGATCAAGATGAGCGCCAGCATCGTCAGCCAAAACGAGGTGGAGACGCCAAACAGGATCGTTGCCAGGCCAAACATCGCCACCGATACGGAAATCAACAATCCCTGGCGAAGAAGTTTGGTTTTCTGCGAGAGATAGACCCCGACGATCAGCGTGCCGATGGATTGCGAAGCGGACAGCCAGCCATACTGGATCGGGCCGACGTGCAAAATATCCGTCGCCACGAAGGGCAGCAGGGTATTCGCAGAGGAGAAGAAAGATCCAAAGAAATCCAGGATCATGGCTGAAAAGATGACCGGGGAGTTTTTGATGAACTCGATCCCCTCGTGAATGTCGATGAATGTTTTTTGAAGACTGAACGGCTTCTGTTCTGCAACAGTCTGGACGTGTCCCATGGCCGCCAACGCCAGAATGACAGCCAGGTAGGAGATCGCGTTGATCCAGTACGCCCACTGCAATCCCCAAAACGCGATCACGATGCCCGAGATGCCAGGCCCCAGAATGCCGCCCACTTTCGATGCAATGGAGGTCAGGCTGTAGGCGCTGGCCAGGTCTTCGCGCGGAACCAGGGATGGGATCAGGGCCTGCCGCGCCGGCACATCGAACGCCACCGCAATGGATTGGACGGCCACCAGGCTGAACAACATCCACAGCGACATCGCACCCAGGGAAGTCTCCAGGCCAAGGATCAGGGAAACCAGCCCCAGGGCGACCTGCGTGAGAATCGTCAGCTTGCGGCGGTCGAAGCGGTCTGCGGCCACGCCGGCGATCAACGAAAGGAGAATCACCGGCAGGAAGCGCACCAGCCCGATTCCGCTGATGACCATCGGCTGATCCGATAGCGCGCGCAGGTGCCAGTACATGGCCCACAATTGCATCTGTGAGCCGGCGAATGAAACCAGGTGCCCGATCCAGTACATGACGAAGCGTCTGGATTTGAAAGCCGGGGGCATCACCATTGCTACGCCCGCGCCGGGAAAATATCGAGGAGTTCGCGCAACGAATGGACGACCGCGTCGGGAGGAATGGTTTGATCCTGTTCGTCCAGGCGCGGTTTGCCAGGAGTCTCGATGATGAGTCCCAGTGAAAACCCTGCGCGCTTGCAGCCGACCACATCTCGCGAGATGCGATTGCCGAGATAGGCGCAGCGCCTTGGTTCCAAATTCATCGCGCGCGTGGCCGACCAAAACATTTCGAGGGCGGGCTTGCGGCTCTTCAAAGCTGATGAAAGGATCACGACCTCAAAATAATCCTTCCAGCCATAGGCATCCAGGCTGCGCGGAATATCGAGGGTCGACATCGTGTTGCTGATCACGCCGAGACGATAACCGCGCCGTCTCAACTCGAGCAGTGTCTCCTCTGCGCCCGGCATGGGAATGGTACGCCCTTTGCGCTCGCTCCACGCCAGCGTCAATTCCGCCGCTGCCGGCCCAATTCTTTCAGGAGGATTGTCGGGCAGGATCCAGCGCGTCCAGATCTCCTCCTCGGATAGCTGGAGCAGGTTCTCCTGCGCCCACAGTCCGTATGCTTTATGACGGCGGGCCAATTCATCCCAATCGGAATCTGAATCCGCCCCCTGCCCCAACATCTCAAACAGACGGCTGGTCGCCGCGCGTTGCGTGGGTTCGTGCGGTTCCCGCATCCGCAGCGTGCCGTTTACATCAAAAAAGATCGCTTCGATGTTTTGGAGCGCAGTTGACGGTATCGTCATCCTGCCTCAGGCACGGTTAAGCAAATCAGCAATTTCAGGGGATGTCCACAACGCCGCGCCGGTCGTGTCCACGACCATGTCGCATACTTCCATTTGTGGACGGTAGGCGATCCCGGCCATGATGAACTGATCCTTGAAGTATCGATTGCGGAAGTAGGTGGGCTCGTATTTCTTGCGGTAATCGATGTCCCGTTTCCATTTGCGTTTGAGGCGGATCGGGTCATCGGTGAGATAGACCACCTTGATGCCGATCAACTCCACGACCTCCTCGATCAGAAATGGGAAATTGCCTTCGATGAAAATGATGTCCGCCGGTTCGATCTCGATGGGCACGCCGTCGGGCTTCAGGTTGCCTTCCAAGTCGTGGCTGGACGTGGCATAGACGAAGTCATAGCGCGGAATGGAAATTTTCCTTCCCTGCGTAATGTCCCTCAGGCTTTGCGTGAAGAGCTTGAAGTGGAGGGCTTCCTTCCCCTGCGTGAAGATGCCCTTTTCCTCGCGATAATCGCGGTCGGTCAGGAAATTATCCAACTCAATCGAAGTGGTCTTTTGCCCGGACTGTTCGAAGGCCTCGCGCAGGCGCTCCACGATCTCGGTCTTCCCGGCGGCGGTCGGCCCGGCGATGGCGAGCAGGAGCGGAGTCCCGCGCACAGCGATGAGTTTGAGAACGCTCTCGATGAAAAGAGAGTCCACCTCCGCGTTCGCCTCCTGAAAGGCCTTATACCCGACATCCTGTACGCGCGCAAATTCCTTCTGCTTTTGCTCGAACTGCCTGAACGGCTTCCCGCCCAAATGGGCCAGAACTGCCTCGGTAAAATATTGGGTGCGATGCAAAAAGAAAAAACCGCGCACGTCAAAGTAGAAATACGCATCGATCCAATCCACGTCATACTCGCCTGTGACCAGGCCAACAAAAAGCATATTCGTCAGGCGGACGATCTCTTCATCCAGCACGATGTGATCGTTAACGCGCTGCTTGATCTGGATGCCATCGTAAAATGCGCGCAGATTGACCCGCTGCTCGACGACTTCCTTTTTCTCAACGGACACCGACGCCCAGCCCGCCTCTGGCGTCAGGTTCTTGAGTCCGTAGCGGAATTCGTACAGCACCAGGTCTTCGACAGCCGGGCTGACTTGTTTCATCTTCTCGAAAAGAATTTCGGAAAAAACTTCTGGATCGTTCAAATGGATTGACATGTAGATTTCCTTTGTTAAGCTCCATACTTTGAGATGCGCCCCGAGTTGGCCAGCGCGATCCGTATGATGTGTTTGGCAGGCAGGACGCCGAGACTGCCGCGGGCGCAGGCGCGTTCGCCGAATTCAGCGACTCCATCCGGGCGAACGTTCTTCGCGTACAACAAGACCGGGACGGGATGCCACGAGTGCGACTTGAGCACCGCCGGGGACGAATGATCGCCGCCCACAATGACCACATCCGGCTTGAGCGCCATCAGGCGCGGAATAAGCGAGTCCACTTCCTCGATCACGCGCACCTTGCCCGCGAAATCGCCCGCCTCGCCATACGTGTCGGTCTTCTTGACGTGCAGGTAGAAGAAATCAAAATCGTTCCAGTGTTTTTCGAGCGTGGAAAACTCGTCCGCGATGGTGTCGCCTTCCACACGCAGAACTTCCATTCCAGCCAGGCGCGCCACGCCGCGATACATGCCGTTGATGGCGACCGCCGCGGGATGCAGTCCATACAGTTCTGGATAGGTGGGGATGCGCGGGAGTTTGGCAAAGCCGCGCAGCATGATCATGTTGGCGGGTTGTTTCTCCGCGAGGAGACAGCGCGCCTTTTCGATAAATTGATTGAGCAGCTGCGCAGACCTTTCGGAACCCGAATCCGTTTCGCAGACGGGAAGAGGCTTGACCCCGGTCTTCTGTGGGTCAGTCTCGCTCAAGCCATCGCCCAACCCAGCGCCGCGCATCACGAAGGCGAAGCGATGTTCCTTGACCGGGCAGACGAAGAATTCAACGCCGTCGATCTGGATGGTGTTCAACAACTCTGCCAGCTCGCGGCCCAATTCCGTTGGTATGCGCCCGGCGCGGCGGTCGGTGATGATCCCGTCCGCGTCCACCGAACAGAAGTTGCCGCGCGCGGCGACATCCTCGGGGCCGAGTTCGAAATCCACGCCGAGAGCTTCGAGCGCGCCGCGGCCAATCTCGTTCTCGATCGGGTCATACCCGAAGATGGCGAGGTGACCGGGCCCGCTGCCCACGGTGATGCCCGGCCCGGCCGGCTGGGTCAGCCCCAGGGTGGATCGGCCCGCCAGCGCGTCCAGGTTGGGAGTGCAGGCCGTCTCGAGCTCGGTCTTGCCGCCCGGTTCCATCGGCAGCCCGCCCAACCCATCCAGGATGACCAGCGCGATTTTCGTCTGCGCCGGGGCGATCAGTTTTTTTAGAAATTCCGCGTCCATGCGGCCCCTCCTCTTGTTCATAGTTTTCTAACTACCTGACAGTTTGGTATATTGATACTCCGTAGGTCGAGTAGGTGGTGTTCGTCCGCCGTATCGAGACCACCAGGATGCAAAAATAATCAAAATTCGCGGCAAAGGTGGTCTCGGTACGCCCCTCGAAGAACACTCGGAGCTACTCGACCACCTTTGGATTCGAAACTGGCAGGTGGCTAGATAATTTTCTTTTTTCCGACACCATGTACAAATGCATCAAAGGCACGTTTGGTTTTGCCATAATTGCCGCCGCGGTCGAGCGCGATGCCTCTTCCAATGGTGGAGACGACCTGCCCGACCCCGATCTCTTCGATTTGCGCCTCCAATTTTTCGAGCAGGGCGGGGGCGCTGCCGGGTTCGGTGCTGCGCCCATCCAAAATCATGTGGAGGTAGATCTGTTCGAGCCCGCGCTCCCTGGCCATGCGCAGCAAGGCCAGCGGATAGTCG
>CAYJNF010000104.1:0-9540 GCA_964370915.1 uncultured Chitinophagales bacterium | reverse complement strand
GTCCGACAGTGAACACACCCCGACCGCTAAAGCGGCCACCCCTCTCGCCTTGCGCATGCCAACGCTCAGAGGGGAATTGTGAGGCCTTCACTCGCGAATCGCCGTTGCTTTTCCGTCCTTCATCTGCTAACTTAGCGACAACGAAATCCCGCACAGACAACTCGAGCGTTTGATTGTTCAGCAAGTTCATCCTCATGAATCACGCAATCATCGGAGTCGGCATTGCAGTCGTGAGCCTCATCTGTGGCTGCGCGAGCGTCAAAGGGACTCAGGAAAAAGGAAGTGCATTCGCAGCGAAGCGGCTCGGTGCTGACTTTGCCGCCGTACCGAATGCCGATCAACGCTACATTCTCTATGTCAAAGAGGAAAAGCCGCGCCAAGGAACGCAACCTCTATCGTTCATTGTCTACTCTATGCGGGCCGACTCCATCATCTACGAACGCACCTTGGAAAGCGGAACCGTTCGGTGGCATGATACAGCGCAGCTCGCGATCGTGCGAATACCCGGCAACATTACCGGTGACGAAACACCCGAGCGATTTACCGAAATCTACGATCTCAGCACCGGACGGCCACTGAACCGGTGAATTCCCATTCGTTGTTCAGCCTGACATACATCCATCAAACATTATCGAGAGGTTGTTCCATGAAACCAAAAGTTCTCATTTGTAGCATGGTGTTGCTGTGGATTCTTCTTAGTCTCGGCAGCGTCCGTCTCGCTGATCGCGATGATGCGCACTCGCGCTCCGTTCAAATCAAACCGGAAGATCAGGAGCAGTATGCTCTCCTCCTGAAGCTCAGAACGAAGCTTGATGTGGATTCACCCGAGGGCATGCGCGTCGCCGAGCGCATCGAAAAAATCGAGCGTCGTGCCGCAGGGTATGTGAAGAGCGATGAGCCTGATGAGTTCGCGAAGTATTTGTATGAGATGCGCGTCCCTTATGGGGCCGTGGCACCCGACTACCCGCGCAACTACAAACTCGCGGAACTGGCAAAAGCAACGGAGCATGCCGCACAGACATCCACGCTCCTCGAATGGAAGGAACGCGGTCCGGGCAATGTGCCGGGCCGTGCACGCGGACTTGTTGTCGATCCCGGCGATCCAACATTGAATACTTGGTATGTTGCCAGCGTTGGCGGCGGTGTTTGGAAAACATCCAATGCAGGCAACTCATGGCGCGAGCTTACCCGGAACATGCCGAACCTCGCCATGTCCGTGCTGATCCAATCCCCTTCAAATCCGAATATCATGTATGCCGGAACGGGCGAGAGCTTTTACAGCGTGGATGTGATTAACGGAGACGGCATCCTGAAATCGACGGATAGGGGGGAGACATGGGCTCAACTGGCGAGTACGGTCGCCAACGGTGATTTCAATAACATCTCACGAATGATTGTCGATCCGGCAAATCCGAATATTGTGATTGCATCAACAAGCTCAGGACGTTACAAGGAGGCAACTGTCAACCGTTCAGGCATCTGGAAATCCACCAATGGCGGTACGAGCTGGTACAATGTCTACAACGAAGCAGAGATCGGAACACTGGGACGGGTCAAGAAAGTCCTCCAGATTATCTCCACGCCGGGCAACTTCAACATTCAGTATGCGGGTGTTGACGAAAAGGGAATTCTGAAATCGACGAATGCCGGCGAAACATGGTTCTTCTCATCAACCGGAATCAACGATCTGACCGGACGGTATGAGATCGCCATAGCCCCATCGAACATCAACAAGCTGTATGTCGCAGCCGAAGGAACGCCAAATTCTAATTTGTACGTCTCGTCGAATGCTGGCGCGACGTGGAAACTCACCACGGTGAGCGGCACAAATACCAACTGGCTGTCTTCTCAAGGTTGGTATGATAACACCATCGTGGTCCATCCGACAAATGAAAACAAAATGTATGTTGGCGGCGTCAACATCTACACCATCACCATGATCAATGACACGACAAGGACGATTGCGTCAGTCTCGACCAGCGGCGTTCACGTTGATCATCACAATCTTGTCACCATTCCGAAACCCGGCGGCGGATTCCGCATTCTGAACGCCAATGACGGCGGCATCGGCATTTCGACCGACAGTTCATCCGCATGGGTCAACCCCGGCTTCGGCATGATCACAAGTCAATTCTATGGCGTCGATAAGAAGCCCGGTGCAAGCGCATACTTCGGCGGCATGCAGGACAATGGCACATATCAATCACCCAACAATCCCGACGCGCTGATGAGTTGGTCTTCGCGTATTGGTGGTGATGGATATGAAACGTCCTGGCACTTTGATGATCCGTTGAAGTTGATTGGCGGCTCGCAATACAACGGACTCCGGCGATCGACCAATGGCGGCTCAACATTCTCCAGCGCAACGTCAGGGATGACAGGCAACACCGGTTCGGGCAACGCGCCATTCATCACAAAAATCGGAAAGACAAACAAGGAACCGGAACTACTGTTTGCCGTTGGTAAGGATGGCGTCTTCAAGTCAACAAACTTCGGACAAAACTGGACGCTCACCGCCATTCCGGTCGGCACATGGGGATCCGTGAGTTCGTTTCACAACGTGAAGGTGTCTCGGTCGAACCCGAATATCGTTTGGGCCGGCGCACGCATGGATCCCAGCGGAAAGATCTTCGTCTCAACCGACAAGGGCGCGACGTTCAATCCGGTTCCTGATTACACAGGAACAACATTGGGCGGCATTGCGGGAATTGCAACCCATCCCTGGCAGGACTCGACCGCATACATTCTTTTTGGGTTTGCGAGTAAACCCAAGATCATCCGCACAACAAATCTCGGACAGACATGGGAAGACATCACCGGTTTCAGCGGCGGGCCTATCAGTACGAATGGATTTCCCGATGTCGTTCCCTATGATCTCGTCGTTCTCCCTCACACACCGAACACGATTTGGGTCGGAACGGAGATTGGCTTGTTTGAATCGACGAACAACGGCACGAACTGGCATATCGCCAACAACGGACTTCCTGCAGCATCGATCTGGAATATGACTCAGGTCGAAGATGAAATCGTCGTGGCAACACACGGACGGGGAATCTGGAGTGTCAATATTCCGGGCATGTCGGCGGGACAAACATTCAAACCATTGCTAGGCTCGATGGCGCAGGGCCCTGACGGCTTCCTCTCGATCAATGCCACGCTTCGGTCTCTCTATGACTCGACAGTTGTCTTCATCGACGGATCGCGATTCTTTAAGATAGGAGCGAACCCCGTTGCCTTGCGCGACACCGTTGTGAAATATCCGGTGCTGCAGGCCGATACGCTTGCCGTGTCAATCACGTCATATAAGAACGGTGTGGAGTATCCCTCGGTCTCGCGTAACGCCATTGTCACGGTGATTGCCGCGGCCCGCGCATTCTACACCAACACGTTCAACGCGGCGACATCGGATTTTACCGGAACAGGATATTCGATACAGACGCCGGCAGGCTTTTCCGACGGAGCGATTCACACGGCACATCCGTACGCAAACAATCTCAATAATACGTACATGCTCACGGTCCCGGTCACTGTAGCTGCAACCAATGCCTTCCTCGCATACGATGATATCGCACTTGTCGAGCCGGGAGAACCGGGCGCACCATTCGGCGATCCATTGTTTTACGACTACGTGGTCCTTGAAGGCACCCGTGACGGACTTAACTGGGTTACGCTCGCGAATGGTTATGACGCTCGCTATGATTCAACCTGGCTGAACGCGTACAACACGAGTACTGCCGGCAATTCGACAATGTACCGTCATCATGAATTGAACTTACGCGACAAATTCAATGCCGGTGAGAACATTTTTGTTCGCTTCCGATTATACACAGATGCAAGTGCAACGAGCTGGGGTTGGGCGATTGAGAATCTCGAAATTCAACAGAGGATTACCGATGCTCCTGAGCAGTTGGGCTTGCCGGCAGAGTTCTCACTCGCACAGAACTATCCGAACCCCTTCAACCCGACAACGGCGATCAAGTACCAACTGGCGGCAAACTCGCGCGTGGCTCTGAAGATCTACAATATTAACGGGCAAGAGGTGCGGACACTGGTGAATGAACTTCAACCGGCCGGTTCTTACACATCAGCCTGGGACGGACGGGCGACGAACGGATCCACGGTTGCCAGCGGAATGTACTTCTATCGCCTTGCGGCAGGGTCGTTTGTTCAGACAAAGAAGATGATTTTGATAAAGTAAGGATTCACACAATCAAGGCGGGTCGGATGCCCGCCTTTGATTTGTTTATCGGGACATTCGGGCATGCTTGCCCGACAAATTACGTTCGCCCGGAAACAAGAACGTGTAACCCGTCTGTGCTCTTGCTTTTTCCCGCGCGCTCGCCTATATTCACCCACCCCTTGAACCACCATCCCACCGCCGATCTGACCTGAAGGCTGGTTCCGAGGTGCAAACAACAAGCTTGTTTCACTTCAACCAATTGTGAGGAGGATACAATGCATCCCCGCCTGTGCTTCCTGTTGTTCCTTTGCGCTCTTGTTTCTGCAACCCATGTTGTAGCGCAACCCCAGCCATACAAAGTCCCGCCGGTGTACACGCCCCCGCTCGAACGCGAGAAACTTGATCTGGGCGAAAAGGCGATGCCGTACAGTGCAACCGGCACAACGCCATCCTTTGATGGCGATTTCTTTTCCCTTTCAATTCCATCAACCGAAGCCAGAACCGGGGCTAAGCAGGAAGAAGTTCGTTCGGTTGTGAATACACTGCTTTCCGCGATGAACTGGAAGAGACGAGCAGAAGACCTGAGGTTCGCGAAATCGCCTGAAGTCCGCGAGCCCAGCCGCGATGTGATCGAGCAACAGATTAAACGATCACAGGATACAACGCAACGAAGGCTCAAAGGCCGGTACGGCAAGACGAACAAAGCAACCGACGACTACGTGAACGAACTTGCGGAAACACTTCGCAAGCAAACCCGCCAAGGAAAGCAAGCGTTTGTGTTCGATCAGGAATTCAATGGCGTGAGAATCGAGAATGCCGGAGTTGTTGCAACGGTTCGCAGCGGAGTAGTCACTTCGCTTTCGGGACGAGTGTTCAACAACGTCAACCTCACCAACCGCGAGAAGCTTACGGCCGCGCAGGCAACGCGGGCCGCAGAAGACTACATCAACAAGACCTCGAAGTCTGCCGGTATCTCGGCGCCGCAAAAGAAAGTCATCTTGCCGTACGGCAACGGATTGCGCTACGCATGGAAAATGGAACTCTCGACGGAAGAAGGTCCCTATGAAGTGTGGGTCGATGCCGAAGACGGAAAAATTCTGCAACTGGAACCGTTGTTTTCGTACGACGCAGCCCGGGGATTGGTGTTCAACCCAAGCCCGAATGTCGGCACTCAGGAATTGTTGTTTGAAGTTGATGGTCCGTCGAGCAATCTGTATCGCTTGCGGTTGACCAACGTACTGGATGTGAACAACAATGGCGCCGACGGACAGAGTAACAACGACCTGACGATTGCCGGCGGATCGGGCATTACGGAGGCAAACTTCAACGTCAACCCGACCAACGGAACAACGGTGAACCGCACCAATCAAGCCAACTACAACTCGCGTTTTCAGGAAGTGAATGTGTTTGCCTGGGTTCATGAGATGCGGAAGAACTATATGAGTTGGGGAAGCCAGGATTTCCCCTTCATCACCGCAACGGTTAACCACAACAACCCATGCGGCTTCGGAATCAACAATGCGTGCGCGAGCGGCACAAACTCGCTCACGTTCGGCATCGGATCTGCAACGACCGGAACGAGCACGTCGTGCAATGCGTTCTTCAATTCCGCAATCGATGTGACGGTTATTGCCCATGAGTTTGGACATATTCTCAATCGCGTGCAGTACAATGCCGCGGGCGGAACAATCATCAGCTCCATCAACGAGGGAATTGCCGACTACTGGGCATGCACCAACTTCAATACGGATACCTTCGGCGCGTTCTGGAACAACAACTGCCCGGCCCCGGTGCAGAGCAGCTTCGTTCCGCGGCAGGCTGAGGCACAGGACATCTTCCCCGAGCACATCACGAACTTCGGCGACGGTTTTCCGCATAGTAACGGACAGATCATCTGCTGGGCGCTCTGGAGTTCTCGTCAGGGATTGTTGAATCAGGGAGCGCTCGGCGCCTTCGTGATGAATGTGAATCTGATTACGGCGATGGGCCGGTCGGGTGTCGGAGTGCTGAATGGCATTACCGATAAACGCGTCCACGACTCATATCTTAATCTGCTCCAGCAATTGGTTCCGCAGTTCGATTCGTCGAGATCCATTCACAAGATTCTCTCCGGGTTCGCCAGGGCGGGTATCTTCCTGCAAAACCGCGAAGCGATCATTGACATCAGCGACGATTTTCTGGATCGCGACGATGCTAACGGACCGACATTCACGGTGTGGACGGGACGGGATTTTGGCTTCACCGGCGAGACGGCAAACAACACCGCCTCGTTTAACACATCCTTCTCCATCGATGTTGCGAACGATGAGGCGTTCACTGTCAACCTGGTATCAAGCGGATTCCAGGGTGGCGTTGTCTCCGGCGCAGGGGGAACCGCGTCATGGCAGCTCCCCGCTGCGAGCTGGAACACTCTCAAAGCGCAGGATCAGATCTTCTATCGCATCACGACACAGGGCCGACTCGGACTGTTCACACGCAGAAGCGGATTTGACGCCGCACGCCCTCCCGCCAAAGCCGTCATCAACGGAAGCGGACAATGCGAATGCTCGTGCTCTGCTTCGGCAAAAGACAATCCGAAGCCCTTTGCACTTTTTGCGGTTCTTCCGCTCATCGGTGCGGTCGTGTGGCGCCGGCTGATCAGGTCGAAAGAGGCTGCCCATGCGTCCGCGAATCGTTGACAGCCTGAATGCGGCGCTCGAGACAAGCATATTCTCGTACATCATTCCCGATCCCGCCTTCGTGTACGCGCTCGCCATCGCAGTGTGCGCGTGGCTTTTCGTCTACCGCACGAAGGCGGTTGGACTGTCGCAGTATCACGCGTTGGGCGGAGTAATCTGGGGAGTTGTCGGTGGCTTTCTTGGAGCGAGGTTATTCTTCCTCGCAACGCATTATGAGCGCGTGCTCTACAACTACGCAATGCTGTTCGACCTGAATGGCGCAACGGTCTCGTGGGGCGCGTACTTGGGCGGAACGGCAGGGTTCCTTTTCTACTTTCGGCGGAAGAACATACGGGCACTTCCTTATCTCGATACCAGCGCGGCGTGCCTCGGACTTGGAGTTTGTATTGCACGGTGGAGTTGTTTTCTGAATGGAGATGATTACGGAACCCTTACCACGGTTCCCTGGGCAGTTGCATTTCCGCACGGGAGTTATCCGTTTGCCGCACAGGTGAAAATGGGATTGGTAGATGCGCTCGCGCCGATGTCTCTGCCAATCCATCCTGTGCAATTGTACGGATCGATCAAGGGACTGAGCCTGTTTGTTCTTTTCACATTCCTCTGGCGGCGCTACCAGCTTCCGGCCGGTGTTCTGTTTTGTTTGTATTGGATGGCGTTTGCCGTGCTTCGATTTGGACTGGAGTTCTTCCGAGGCGATGAGAGCCGGGGATTCGTGGGACCGCTTTCCACGGGCCAGGTCATGTCGTTGATCATCTTCGGTGTGTGCGGGATTGTGATCGCATATGTGTTGGCAAGAAAACGAGTTCCCGAAACAGCGAATCAACCGATTGTCTCACCAACGCTGAGATAACGCTATGAACACATGGTTGCGTGGATGTTTGATCGCTCTTTGGTTTGGAGTCATCATCGGCGGATGCTGCTCATCCACAGTCACGACAATTGTCTTTGTCCGCCATGGTGAGAGACTCAATACAACAGACACAACGTCGCTTTCACCGCAGGGTCTTCAGCGCGCCGCCGCACTCAGGCACGTTCTTGACTCGACCAATATTAGCACAATCTTTGTCACGGAGAAACGTCGCACGCAGCAAACCGCACAGCCAACTGCAACGGCGCACACCCTCACCCCGATCGAAATTCCGGAAGCTGAAACAGATCGGCTTGTTGATTCCCTGCGCTCACGCCTCGGGCAGACGATGCTCGTCGTCGGTCATTCGAACACGGTTCCACAAGTGATCGGGTTGCTCGGCATCAGTCCCCCGCCAACTATCGGCGGCACCGAGTTCGACAAGTTGTTCATCCTCTCCATGAGAAGTCAGGGTGGAACGCGATTGACGAAATTACAGTACGGTGCTCAATCGCCGTAACGGATCGGGTTGCTCGCCTATTCGCGAGTCACCCTTGTATGTAATCAGAGTGCTGAGTTTTATCTTGACGATCTCATTCGTCAGATGTATATTGTTACTGGATTGAATGCTGTCCCGCCCTGCCCGACAAATTCTATCCCCCATCAGTTACGTTTCTTTCACAAGTAAAAAAAAACACACTGCCGGTGGCACACTAACGTCGTGCGTTTCCGACACTGTGTATTTCCACAACCTCGGAAGGAATCTGCATATGACTCTCCGTGCAACTCTCGTTCTCGTTTTTGCCGGCGCACTTCTGACAGGCTGCGCGACGACTGTGCCGTTCCGGTCGGCGCCTGATCTGAAACAAAAGACCACGGCAATGCAATCCGTGTCCGTTCTTCCCGCGAAAGTCGATGTGTACGAACTTGGCATGGCAACGCGCGAGAAGATCGACGATTGGAGTGACCAAGCACGAACAAACATTGTTCAATCGCTCCGTAAACAGATTGCGAGATACAACGACGCATCGATTCGCTTTTACGTCGTTGATTCCACGTCAACAGAACAGAAGGCGATGCTCGAAGATACGGAAACACTCTATGACGCGGTCGATGCCAGCATTGTGCTTCATACATACACCGACAAAAACATTTTTCAGGATAAGATAAAAGGTTTTGATTACTCACTCGGCCCTGAAGTAGCGACGCTGAAGGACAGCGCTGACGTCTATCTGATCGTGCGTGCATGGGACGAAATCTCCAGCGGAGGTCGGAAAGCCGCACAGGCCGGCGCTGCAATTGTGGGAGCGCTCTTTGGTTTTTCCGTTGCGACTCCGGGAGGCATAACACGGATTTCGATTGCGTTGGTCGACCCGAAGGATGGCGCAATACTCTGGCATGCCTATCTTGCAAAGGAAGGCACCTACGACTTACGTGACGTGACGAGCACAGATAAGCTGGTGGAGAATGTCTTCAAGAATTTCCCTCTCGCCAAAGCAAAGAAGTAGTCTCACCATGAAACCATATCACGTGTTTCAGATTCTCTTGCTTCTGCTCATGACGGTCGGCAATTCCTCGTCACAGTATCACGTTGATGGCGGCATCGTCGGCGACGAAGAAGAACAACGGTTGTGGTTCCGCTGCCTTGAAGAGCAAGAAAAGCTCAACAAGAGCGGCTACGTCTATGCGGATTCGGCGTTGACCGCGTACGTCAACAATGTGCTGCAGAAGCTCTCCGAACAATCGCCGGGACCACGCACAATTCGTTTTCGTGCGATCGTCATCAAGAACCCTCTGCTCAACGCGTTCGCGTATCCAAACGGTGTACTCTACAT
>CAYJNF010000103.1:0-9579 GCA_964370915.1 uncultured Chitinophagales bacterium | reverse complement strand
CATGAGTGCCGCGTACATTCTCTTGCCAATCCTCTTCACGTATTCCGGTCTTTAGAACTGTTACCGCACAACGCTTCCGCTGTTAATCTCACCTGAAGGCGATACAACAAACAACCGGTCGTCATCGTCCGATGCGGCAAGCACCATTCCTTTCGACTCCTGCCCCATTAACTTCGCGGGCGCAAGGTTGTACACCACAACCACACTCTTTCCCACCAACTCCTCGGGCTTGTAGTGCCTGGCAATGCCCGCCACGATCTGGCGCTTCTCAGTTCCAATTTCAACCTGAAGCTTTAAGAGCTTCTCTGATTTGGGAACATTCTCACATTGAACGATCTTCGCAACGCGCAGATCGAGTTTCTTGAAATCATCAATGGTGATCGTTGGTTTTTCTTCGATGGGCTTCGGCGCCGGCGCAGGTGTGGCAGCGGGTTCGCTCGTCGTATCCTTGATCGCTTGTTCTATCACGTCATTTTCGATTTTGGTAAAGAGAATTTCCGTAATACCCAGCGGGTGGCCGTCCGGAATTTTCATCTCCGCCGCGCTGTCCCATGGCTGCCCTGTCGCTGTCCCATCCAGATTCAACATCTTCCAGATTTTTTCAGAGGACGCAGGAATGATCGGCGACATGAGAACGGCGAGTGTTCGCGCAACCTGCAAACTGATGTTGATTGTTGTACCACATTGCGCCACATCGGATTTTGCCGTTTTCCACGGTTCACTATCGTTGAAATACTTGTTGGCTGAGCGGGCGAGGTTCATGATTTCGAGCAGTCCATCACGGAAGCGATACGCTTCGAAGAATTGTCCCGCGGCGCCCGGCACGTTCTTCATCCCTTCAATCATTGCAGCGTCACGCGCCGAGAGGATTCCGCATGCAGGAGTCTTGCCGCCGAATGTCCGTCCGGCAAATGCAAGGGTTCGGTTCACAAAGTTTCCCAGAATATCGGCAAGCTCGTTGTTGTTCTTTGCTTG
This sequence comes from uncultured Chitinophagales bacterium, assembly GCA_964370915.1. Taxonomy (GTDB): domain Bacteria; phylum Bacteroidota; class Ignavibacteria; order UBA10030; family UBA6906; genus CAADGV01. Next base: position 8,604 of record CAYJNF010000103.1, on the reverse strand, counting down.
AAAATCCTTCCAGTAAAAGTCAGCGTCGCGATACTCAGGCAACGACGAGGCAAGATAATATCGCAGCGGATCGGACGGAAAGCGTGAGAGAAAATCCTGCACATCGATACCAATCCCGCGGCTTTTCGAGAACTTTTGCCCTTCAAAATTCAGGAACTCATTTGCGGGGACGTTCTCGGGCAACACATACTGATCTGCAGGATGACCATCATTCCATGCCATGAGCATGGCGGGGAACACGATGCAGTGGAACACCACGTTGTCTTTTCCGATGAAGGCAAGATACTTCGTCCCATCATCCAACCAGAATTTCTTCCACTCGTCCGGTTTGCCGATGCGCTGCGACCATTCCTTTGTCGACGAGATGTAGCCCAGCACGGCATCAAACCAGACGTAGAGAACCTTGCTCTCGTAGCCTTTGAGGGGAATCTTTACGCCCCAATCCAGATCACGCGTTACAGCTCTGTCTTGCAGCCCATCTTTGAACCACGATTGACAGTACTTCAGGACGTTTTCCTTCCAACCATCGCGCGCGCTGCGCTCCCGGATGTAGGCTTCGAGCCGCGATTGAAATTCGCCAAGCGGAAAAAACAAGTGCGAAGTCTCGCGTAATACCGGCACCTCACCAGAAATTTTGCTTCGGGGATTGATCAGTTCCGTCGGATTGAGATAGGAGCCACATCGCTCGCATTGATCGCCACGCGCCTCAGGGTTTGCGCACACAGGACACGTTCCTTCGACATATCGATCAGGAAGAAACATGTTGGCCTTCGGATCGAAAAACTGCTGCTCTTGCTTTTCGCGCAGGATGCCCCGTTGTTGAAAATTCAGAAAGAACTCCACTGCGGTCTGATGGTGCAACGGCAACGATGTGCGCGAGTAGTTATCAAAACTCATCCCGAACTTCTCGAACGCAAGTTTGTTCATTGCGTGATACCTGTCGACCACCGCCTGCGGAGTGATGTGTTCCTTGTCGGCGGTGAGTGTAATAGGCACACCGTGCTCATCCGATCCACAGATAAACGCGACTTCCCGGCCTTTCAGTCTCTGGAAGCGCACATAGATATCTGCAGGCAGATATGCGCCGGCAAGATGGCCGAGGTGAATCGGGCCGTTGGCGTATGGCAATGCGGCCGTGACAAGAATCCGTTTTACTTCACTCATGAGCTTTTGGTTGCTGGAATCGAAACCTGTGATGCGTCAAGAATTGAACGCCGCATTTTTACAGAAAGTTGCAGAAGCGTGAGGGGAATGTAGCCATTTTTGTCAATAAGCGAAATAGCATGATCAATGGCCGACATCACGGCCCTCAAATCCGCCGCTGCAAATTTTGATGTGAACTTTTTCAAATCGTCTTGCTGGTCGAGATTGATAACATCCGCACCCTGCAGCAGAACAAACGCGTCGCGAAACCACACGAGCATCAACGACAGGAATCGCACAATAAATTCCCTGTCCTTGGATGCTGCGAGTTTGTCGATGTGCTGCGAGAGATTTACAAAATTGGCGGCAAGTGCCGTCCGGACAAACATAACCACGTCCTGACGAAGCTCCGTGACATTGGCTTGAAGCAACTCAAGGGCACGCACATAGCTGCCGCTCGCCAGTCGCGCAACGAGCAGCGCCTGCGTGTGATCCACGTGCTGTCTCGCGACAAGGGCATCTGCAATATCTTCTTCAGTCAGCGGGTCGAAACGAACCAACTGGCAACGTGACAAGATCGTCGTCAACAATGTTTCCGGTCTGGAGGTTGTCAGGATCAGCAGAGTGTCGCCGGGCGGTTCCTCCAAGGTTTTGAGCAGCGTGTTGGCGGCTTCGTCTCCCATCTCGTCGGCGTTTGAAATGATGAAGATTTTCTTTCCTCCATACAACGATCGCATGGCCGATTCGCGCCGGACCTGGCGGATACTATTGATCTTGATAATGTTCGCTCGTGGAATGGCCATCCGATGGTAGGGATTGAGCGCTTTCAATCGGTACTGCTCTTGAATCGCCTGCACTTCGCCCGCGGGAACTTTGTCGAGCGGGCCATCGTCACTCTGCTCACTCTTCCCGACCGGGAGCGGAACAATAAGCTTGACATCGGGGTGTTGCAGCGTTTCCATCTTAAGGCAGGAAGCGCATGAGCCACACGCTTCTTGTTGCTTTCGCTCGCATTGGATTACGCGTGCAAGCTCGAGCGCGGTTGCGTCTTTTCCCACGCCTTCATTGCCTACAAATACATAGGCGTGAGGAAGACGTTCTGCACGCAACGCGCTGAGCAGAATGTTTTTAACACGATGCTGCCCAATTACTCGCTGCCACACAGCTGATTTATCAGAAGGCATGACCAATACCAAAGTGAATAATTCCCTGAGCGAACGTCTCACCAAAAAACTTGCGCTGGGTAATCCAATGCTTGTCGGGTTGACTTGCCGGTGGTCTCGGATCGTACACGCGAAATCCGTAGTCGATTCTGAACGGTCCGAAAAACGTGTCGTATCGGATTCCAAATCCCGCCGCTATTGCTATGCCGCGAGCCTGCACATCCCGCACATCGGCCCAGACATTTCCAAAGTCAACAAACAAGACCGTCCAGAGTCTATCCCAAAAATCGTCCTTGAGCTTTTGCAGCACGTTTGTCCGCAGTTCGAGCCCCCCCTCGAAAATCAGATTTCCGCCGAGTTGTGGATCGCCGGTCGCGCTGAGTTCCCGCAGTCTCCAGCCCCGCACGCTGCCGCTTCCGCCGGCATAGAAGCGCTGCGTTTGCGGTATAACGCGGCTCGTATCGCGGCGGCTATCGCCGTACTTTTCCTCCAACCCGGCACGCATTTTCAAAGCGAAGACAGAAAATCGCTCATTGTTCGTCAGATCGTAGTACCACCTGCCGATGACATTCACTCTAAAGAACTGTGTGAATGGGCGATTGACCCATCCCCATCTGTTCAGCAACAGCGGCAGAACTCCCGATTCCTCCAGTGTCAACGCATGAATGAACCCTCGTGACGGTGAGAAGATATCATTGGTCATGTCGCGTTGAATGGTGAACGATATGATTGAGTTGAACTGTTCTTCGCGTGCCTGGAGTTCCAGATCGCGCAGCTGTCGGAGTTCTTGTGCGTTTGTCGAATCGATAGCATAGTTCGGACGTTTCTCCAATTTCACCAATTGCTGTGCCCAGTCGAGATAGCCCGTAGTAAACTCGGCAAACCGGAACGCAAGGCTGAATTTGTTCTGCAGGATTGTCGAAAGATAAATCTTTTGTTTGTCGCGAATCCATGAAAGCGACCACGATCCACGGATCTTGTTGCTGAAGACATACGGTTGTATCAACTCGAATGTCAGATCCAGATTCGCGACCGCATCGGTGGTCAGACGAAAAAAATCCGGGAACTCCTGTAGCGTTGCCGTCCTGAACCGGACTCGTGTTGAAGCTGTACGCAGTCCCCCAAGAAAATTCCTGTGCGAATATCCGAGACCGACACCAAGATTGAAGTTCCTGTTCTCATCGCTGAACGAGAGTTCGGGCGCCACTTCGTGCTTGTCCTTCGGGCGCACACGGACGGTAGTGCCGATAGCAGTCGAATTGGAGTCCTCGCCGGGAACAGAAACGCTTATACGGGCAAGGTCAAATATGCCCAGCCTGTTCATGTTGCGTTCGCTCGTGGTCAGGTTTCGCGTGTCGTAGAGACTGCCTTCCTCGAAGTCCAGTTGACGCACCACGTCGTCCGATTGAATATCAGTCCGGCTGGAATCTTCATTCTGCACAACAATCTCACCGAAGCGATAGCGAAGGTTGCTGCGAAACGTGAGCATCACCCTGTAGTTGCGCGTGCTGGTGAAGTAGCGAGCCCAGGAACTCTCGCGGACAAATGTCGGTCTTGCGAATCCCTCACTTGTCAACATCGTCATGATGCGCTTCACTTCCTCATCGAGCAGAAATTTCGAAAAGTAGTCGCCCTGCCGAATTACTGCACTGTTGTACAGGTTTTCGATGACATGTGGCGGAACATCGGAGATGCCGCGAGTGATGAGCGTGTCGATTTTCGAGCGGTAGCCTTCCGTAATCTTGAAGGTGATGTCGACCGAGGCATCGGCTTCATCAATCCCGAGTGATGTGTCGATCACAACGTTCTGAAATCCATAGTCGTGATAGTGTTGCCGGAGCCGGCCCACGTCCTCCATAAGAATGCCGGGATCGAGAAACTCGTCCGGTCGTCCGAGCGCTTCAAACATGCCGTGAAGAGATTTGCTAAAGAACCCCGGAGTCTCTTTCGTCAGCAAGAGTTGAAGCAGCTCGCTATCACTGAACGAGTCATTGCCTTCAAAGCCGATGGAAGATATCTCGTATCGTTTCGCTTGGGCAAGAGCGTTTGCTATGAGCAGAGTCCACAGGACGAGAAGTATCTGGAGTCGTTTGCGCATCAATGGTGATGTTGGGAATACCGAACGAGGCTAATATAAACAAAAAACCCATCCCGACAGAACGGGATGGGCAGAATCATATTCGTTGTATTGGAAACTACACGGTGAAGTCACCCGTTGAACTCAATACTCTCCCTCATCCTCAAAAAAGAAATCTTCATCAGTCGGATAATCGGGCCAGATCTCTTCCATACTCTCGTACGGTTCTTCGCTGTCCTCCAACTCCTGAAGATTTTCGAGTACCTCTTGGGGGGCGCCGGTACGTGTTGCATAGTCTATCAACTCATCTTTTGTAGCGGGCCACGGAGCGTCATCGAGATGCGACGCAAGTTCCATTGTCCAGATCAACGTGTTACCACATCCTTTCGTTTCATTCAGTAGTCGAACCTGTAGGTGCTCTGCTATTTTGCGTTCGCCAACTGCACACGATACTTTGCAGCATCGATGTCATCAAAGAAATAGTCAACCGGGTTTTGTTTGCGACCGTTCAGACGCACTTCATAGTGCAGATGCGGCCCGCTCACTAAGCCTGAACGGCCTACGCGACCGATAAGTTCCCCGCGTTTGACTTTCTGACCGTCTCGCACCAACACTGCGGAAAGATGCGCGTAGAGCGACGAGTATCCATACCCGTGGTTCAGTTCAATCACTACACCGTAGCCGCTCATCGTCTTTCCTGCAAAATGCACAGATCCGTCGGCCGACGCATACACTGGTGCACCAACATCGTTCAGGATGTCCAGCCCTTCATGCATCCGCCAAACGCTGAGCACAGGATGGACACGCATGCCAAACCCATTGATGGAATATGGTCCCTCACAAGGTTTGACGGCAGGAAGGTGTTGGAAAAACTCCTTGTTATACTCATACCGTTTAGTGATTTCCTCGTAACTCTTCTTTTGAAGCGCCACCTCGCGTTCCAACTGAGAAAGGACACTGAGAGAATTGGTAAGGAGATCATCCGCTTCGTTGCTGAGGAAGGAGAACTCGGGGGTAAGCAGTGAACCTCCAACCGCCGCCTGCTTTGTATCATTATCAATCTTCCGCAAATCGACCAGCAGGCGAAGCTGGTTGTTGCGATCTGCCAGCTCATCAATGTTCTTTTGTACGAGTAACGCCTTGGAGGTGAATTCTGCGATTTGTTGCTTCAGGACGCGATTTTCGACGAGAAGATCGGTCTTCTGTGTAAGGCCCAGTGGATCGCCGACAACATGATTCACAATCACAAGAGTCCCCAGCAGAAGCACACTTAAGAGTGCTGCAGTTGCGAGGGTCTTGGTCTTGAAAAATTTGACTTCCTGATAATCAAGGGTCTTATCCGAGAAGTAAAAAAAGCGTAAATTCTTTAACACGCGTACCTCTTACTTATTATGCGTAGCGCAGACAGATTACAGTCATAATAGGAGCATAATCAATGCCAGTTGACTTGCGCCAATCTTGGGGTTTAGTTCTTGGATGCAGAAAAAAGAACTGAAAAATCAAGGTGCGGGGCGTGCACTGCTCAAATGGGCTTTGCAATGATACTTAATACCATTACCTTTGTCAAGGAGTTTTTATCGGTATTAGGGATTTTTAACGATTTCCATACATCGCCGTACGCCGAACTGCTCACCTATTCGAAGTCGTGTTCGAAGTAGTTGATGACCCGATTCCCCTTCCGCTTCTTGTCTGCAATGGTTCCCTCCAATCGCTTAGCAAACTCCTTGGCGGCATCATATCCATAATGTCTCAGCAAGTACGTCAATGCAATAACTTCCGTTATGACCGTTACATTTTTTCCAGGGAAGATGGGAAGCTTCACGAGTTGGATCTCCACATCCAGGATGTTACTCATTTCGTTATCCAGGCCGGTCCGGGTGTAGTCCTGGCTGGGCTTCCATTCCTCCAACTCAACTACCAACTCAACGCGTTTCTGGAACCGGATAGCCCGAATGCCAAACATGCTCCGTACATCGATGAGGCCCAGACCACGGATTTCCATGAAATGCTTGACCAAATCCGTCCCTGAGCCCATCAGGATCCCCTCCCCCTTCCTGGTGACATTCACAACATCATCCGCAACCAAACGGTGGCCGCGTTCAACAAGGTCCAGGGCAATTTCGCTCTTGCCAATGCCCGATCGCCCGATCAACAATACCCCGACCCCGTACACATCAACAAAGGAACCGTGAAGCACGATCTGCGGTGCGAACTGGTCATCCAGAAAATCGGCAATGAAGTACCCGATCTTAGTTGTTTCGAATGGAGTTCCAAAGATCGGTATGCCCTTTGCGGCAGCTGCATCGAGCAAATCCTGTTCCAGCGCGTTGCCATTCGTGAGCACCATGCACGGGATCTTGAACTCCAACAGCATCTTGAAGGCAGCCTTGCGATGCTCGAGCTCAAGCGACTTGAGATAATTGATCTCCGTATTCCCGATCATCTGGACTCGGTCATATGTAAACAGATCGACGAAACCGGCCAGCGCGAGACCGGGACGATGAATGTTTTTATCCTTAATGTGATTGTCGAATCCGTGATCGCCGTTGAGCGCTTCGAGTTTGAAGCGCTCACGGTTTGCCTCATAAAAGAAACCAACGGTAATGAACTTTTTCCGCGTCTCTTTATTCTTGTCGATTTTCACCGGATGTCCTTTCGAGCCTACGCTTTCTCACGTATTGTGCGAACCTTTGTCTTGTCTTTTCCGCGCAGCTTTGATTTGTACTTCCTCAGTTGCATACTGAGTTTTTCCATCGCTCCGTCAATCGACTTTACGTAGTCATCGGATTTCTCATGCGCCGTCAGCATCGTGCCATGCACATGAAGGTTGATCTCAGCCGTTTTGAGACTGTTGGTGCTTCGCTCGTAAAACAGAATCACATCAGCGCGTACTATACCATCGTAGAGCTTTTGCAGTTTCTTCACTTCGTCCATCGCATACGTCTTGATATCCGGATGTGCCCGAAAACGCCGCGCAGTGAAATTGATATCCATTGTGGTGCTCCTTTCCGTCAGTGTTTCTGTTCTATGATGCTTTGGGGTGTGCCTGTGCGTAGATCTTTTTCAGCCGCTCAACACTTACATGTGTGTACACTTGTGTGGTGGAAAGACTCTCATGACCCAACAGTTCCTTCACAGCACGAAGATCCGCACCATGATCGAGCAGATGCGTGGCAAAGCTGTGCCGCAACACATGCGGACTTTTCTTGTGAATCTCCGACACCTTCCCGATGTATCTGTTCATCAGCACATTAACGCCTTTAGGCGAGAGTCGTTTGCCGCGCTTGGTAATGAAAACTCCTTTCCCGTCCGTCTCATCAGCGTATTGCTCCTGCACCAACGCGTGCCGTACCGAACGATATGCTGCAAGCGCCTGCAAAGCCTTCCGTCCAATAGGGACAATCCGTTGTTTGCCCCCTTTGCCCGTCACCTTGAGCGTGGCATCATGAGTATTGATGTCACTCCAATTCATGTCAATCAATTCACTCAAACGGATACCGGTGCCATAGAAGCACTCCAGCATCGCCTGATCACGCACTCCCTCGGGCGTTGTCGTATCGGGTTGAGACATCAACGCCTCAACGGCGCGTTCATCCAATACGGTTGGCAGATTCTTTCCGAGCTTTGGCGATCGAACGTTCGCGGCCGGATTGATACTGATGAGTTTCTGTTTGCGGAGAAAGCGAAAGAATGATTTCAGGCATGCGAGCTTGCGCGCAATGCTTCTTCGCGAGAACTTCTGATCGACAAGGTCATGAAGGAACATGCGCACTGTCAGTTGGTCGATCCTCTTGAGCGCGAAGGTGGCGTCGGCGAAATGATGCGAGAGGAACCGGGAAAAATCCCGCAGATCGTCCTCATAGGACGCGACTGTGTGGGAAGAGTAGTTCCGCTCCCCCTTGAGATACTGCAAGAATGTCGCGATGTGTTCTTGCATGGCTGTGTGTGAAAGTGCTTAGGCGGCAGGCTCGCTTTGTTGTTCCTTGGCGACCTCAGCTTTGCAGTTCGGGCAGAGCAAAAATTCACCGCGTGTTTGTGTGTACTTCTGAACCATGTACGAGTTACCGCATGTGTCGCATGCTTGTATCACCGGTCGGTCCCAGGATGCGAAGTCACAATTGGGATACTTGGAACACCCGAAGAATGAACGTTTGCGTTTTGTTTTTCGCTCAATCACATCGCCCTCTTTGCATTTCGGGCACTTGATGCCAATGCCGATGG
>CAYJNF010000102.1:0-9603 GCA_964370915.1 uncultured Chitinophagales bacterium | reverse complement strand
CGAACTGGACACAGTATCAAGTGATAATAACGGTACCGGACAATACCGTGCGCGGAGTGTCAGTTCGTCCCCGTGCGTATCCATTGTGGACCGGCGTTGCATACTATGATGACTTCGCGGTGAATGGTGTTGACGTGGTGACGTCGGTTGGTGAAGACGATCCGACACCCATCAGCTCAACGGTTCCATCCACCTATAAACTCGAACAGAATTATCCGAATCCCTTCAATCCCTCCACTACAATCAACTACGACATCAAGACGGCGGGTCAAGTGCATCTCGATGTCTTTAATGTTGTCGGCCAGAAAGTGCGAACGCTCGTCAACGACGTGCAGACTGCCGGCCAGTGGAAAGTTCAGTGGAATGGCAAGAATGAATTCGGCGGATCGGTGGCAAGCGGTATCTATTTCTACCGTCTTGAAACATCGAATGTTGTTCTTACACGCAAGATGGTTCTCATGAAGTAGTTTTCAATGGGACGCAGCCTTCGGCTGCGTCCCACTCTTTTTGTGTCCAACATTTTTTCGAGTGAGGAATGAACCGACCATTTCTACTTCTCATTATCTGCTCGCTTCTCACCGTTCCATCCACACTTGTTGCGGGCACGACGGGCAAGATTGCAGGGAGAGTAACCGATGCTTCTCTGAAGGAAGGCCTTGTTGGCGTCAACATTCTGATCGAAGGAACGAAGCTTGGCGCTTCGACCGATGTCAACGGTCAGTATGTTATCATCAACATTCCCCCCGGCACCTACACGCTTGTGACTTCATCTGTTGGCTATCATCCTTCGAAGGTCACGAAGGTGCAAGTCTCCATCGATCTCACGACGAAAATCGACTTTGTTTTGCAGGAATCGTCCATCGCACTTGGTGAACAAGTGGTCGTTGCCGAGCGTCCGATGATTCAGAAAGACCTCACGTCTTCCTCCGCAAAAGTCAGTGCAGAGCAAATCAAAGCATATCCGGTCGAGGATATTTCTGCGCTGATCAATCTGCAGGCCGGAGTTGTTGATGGGCATTTTCGCGGCGGGCGAAGTGGCGAAGTGCTCTATATGATAGACGGGATTCCCGTTACCGACGCATATTCGGGCCGCTCCGGGCTGACCGCCGAGACCAACTCGATTCAGGAGCTTGAGATTATCAGCGGAACATTCAATGCGGAGTACGGACAAGCGCTCTCGGGCGTTGTGAATCAAGTGACGAAGGACGGCGGCGAACGATTAAGCGCGGATCTTTCCGTCTATACCGGCGACTATGTAAGCTCGAACCGTGGACTTTTCCCCAACGTTGACCGCGTTCGGCCTCAGGATACTTACAACATTGAGGGAAACCTGAGCGGTCCGGCATTGCCCGGCGTGACTTTCTTTCTCTCAAGCAGATTGTATTACAACGATGGCTATCTCTACGGCAAGAGAATCTTTCTGCCTACCGATTTGTCCGACTTCAGCTCGAATGATCCGTCGCAATGGATTGCACGGAAATCCGGGGACGGCAGTTATGTTCCGCTGAATCCGGACAAGCGCTGGACAACGCAGGCGAAACTCACATTCAGTGTGCTGGGTGACGACAAACTTCGACTCAATTTTCTTCATCAGCAGGAAGACTTCCGGCGTTACGATCATTCATACAAATACAATCCCGATGGTACCTACTTCAACTTTGTAAAAGGGAATCTTGCCAGCATTACGTACACGAAAGCGTTCGGTACTGCAACGTATATCGAGGCCAGCGGCGCATGGTTTAGTAATCGCGAAGACTCATACGTCTACGAAGATCCGTTAGACCCGCGGTTCCCTGACTACACGCGCAGGCTTGCAACGGGCGGCTCATCATTCCTGACTGGCGGAGCGGAAAACCTTCACTTGCATCGTGAGTCGCGATACCTGGGCGGCAAGGCCGATCTTGTCAGTCAGATATCGCAGGAACATCAAATCAAGGTTGGCGTTGAAGCGAAAATCCACCGCATCTGGATTCACAACTTTGGCATTCGAAACGATCAAAGCACGAATTTCACGCCGCAGGTTGCCGAGTTTGGCAACTCGCAGTTTGCGAATACGATACTCCGCCCGCAGCAGTATGCGGCCTACATTCAGGACAAGATGGAGTTCGAGGATTTTATTGTGAACCTGGGGGCCCGGTTCGATTACTTCAATCCCAAAGGGAAAATTCTTATCGAGCAGTTGCGCCTCAACTCCTCTCCGCAGCTTGCGAACGCAGGAACGGAAAGTCAGATTAGTCCGCGCATCGGCATATCATATCCGATTACGGATAGAGGGGTACTTCATCTTTCGTACGGACATTTTTTCCAGGTTCCGCAATTCGACCTGATGTTCTTGAATCCCGCCTACAATATCAATGCAACGACAGCGTTTCAGGTGGGGAATCCGGGCCTCAAGTCTCAGCGGACCGTCGCATACGAACTCGGCGTACAGCAGCAACTCAATGTCGACATCAAGATCGACGTGACGGGCTACTACAAAGATTTCAGAAACCTCATCGGCACGCAGGTGTATGATATCGGCAACGGGAATCTGTACGCGCAGTACGTGAATCGTGACTACGGAAATGCGAAGGGCATCATCATCTCGCTGGAGAAGCGGCATACCAAAGGATTTTCCGCGACGCTCGATTATACATTCCAGATTGCGCAAGGAAATGCTTCCGATCCCAACGCAGTCTTTCTTGACAACCAAACCAGTCCGCCCAGGGAAAGTCAGAAACAGCTTGCCCCGCTTGATTGGGACCGCAAGCATTCGCTGAACGTCACTACAACAATCGGCACGTTGAACGACTTTACGTTGACGCTCATTGGCAAACTTGGCTCGGGATTGCCCTACACGCCATCGCAGTCCAATCAACGCACGGGGCTTGTGAACAGCGAGACGCGGCCAACGACCGTGTCTGTGGATCTCTACGTGACGAAATATTTCGATTTCTTCGGCAGCCCAATTAACGTCTTTGCAAAAATCTATAACGTGCTCGATACAAAGAACGAGCTTAATGTGTTTACCGACTCAGGCAGGGCTGGGTACAGTGTTCAGGCGGGATTTGAAGGACGGCCTCGCGGCATCAACTCGATTGCTGAATACTACACACGCCCCGATTTTTATTCTGCACCACGTCAGGTGATTCTTGGCCTTGGCATATCATTGTGAGCGACACATGAAGAACCATTACCACAAGTTGTCCTTGACAGCATCGTTGCTCGTGTTGCTGTTGCCCGTCTCGTCAGTGTTTGGTCAGCGGTTCATTGACCCGAACAAAGGCAACATCATCTATACGAAAAAAGGAATCATGGATGGCAACAATGTCCGCACAATTTATTTGAACCACGGCGAGATTGCCCTGTATCCCAACCAACCCTCCGGTGAATGGCCGAAAGGCACGGGACACACGTACGTCGATGGCATCTCCGTGATTGTGCAGGCGGAAACACGCGATTCGTTGGGTCGTATTATTCATCCCCTCGAAACAAATTACCGTGAGTTTATCCGTAAGGATCCAATCACGGGTGTTCCGTGGGGATGGGAGCCGCTGCCCGGTTACGCAAACGCAACACAGAACGAACCGGCGATCAGCAACAAACCCGGAACATGGCCGTCCTCGTGGCCCGATCGTTCGTCGGAGTGGAATGGGCTCTGGAATGGCTTCTTCGGCCGCGGAATACAGAACGCCGATCTTGAAACATATTTCCGGATGGATGACGCAGCCGACAAGCAGTACGCATACCGTCCCGTCCCGACAGATTCTTCGCGCGGCGGTCTCGGCCTTCAGGTGGCAGTACGCGGATTTCAGTGGTCGCAAGTGCTCGCATCGGATGTCATCTTTTGGTATTACGAAATCACGAACATCGCCGCACAGGATTACACGAAAACAGTATTCGCCCAGTACATCGACTGGGGAATCGGCGGAACGGAGGATTCAAGCGATGATCGCGGACTGTTTGACAAGGAGCTTGACATAGCCTACGCGTTCGACGGCGACGGCATCGGACAACCAGGAAACTGGTCGCCCGTTTCGTACGCGGGCTATGCGTTCCTTGAAAGTCCTGGCATTGCCGTGAACAACTTTGATGATGACGATGACGGCATTCGGGAAGAGCTGCGCGACAACGATGCCGGAACAAAGATCACCGGCGCGCAGAACATCATCAACTACATCCAATCCACGTATAACGTTCAAAAATTCCTGAGCTTCTACAGTCTTGACAGCCTTTCGGAACTTCCCACGTTGCAACAGGGCTTTTGCTGGACGGGCGACGAGAACATGAACTGGCGTGCGTTTACCGATCTCAATGGCAATGGCACATGGGAGGTCGGCGAACCGCTGAACGACGATGTGGGAAGTGATGGACTCGGGCCGTTCGATGCCGCGTATCTCGGTCCCGATGCTGATGGTTCTCAAGGCAACGCGAGGCCGGAGCAGGGTGAACCTGAATTCGGCATTCTCGACAAAGATGAATCTGACCAAATTGGTTTGACTGGATTCAACATCTTCCCCGTTCACTTCTACGAATTGCATAACGACGAACAAAACTGGCAGGTGTTGACGACGCCGATCGACACGACCGGCTTCCAACAGTTAAACGATGTGAACCTCGGCATGTACTTCTCCGCAGGCGCGCGTCCTCTCGGCGCATTTCCCGGCAACCTGTTTCCTCTGCGGCAACTTGCCACAGAGCGCTTTTCGATGGCGATGCTCTTCGGCAACGACCGCAATGATCTGGTCCGCAGAAAGAAAACCGTTCAGCAAATTTACAATGCCAATTATCGCTTCGCAAAGCCGCCGGATCTTCCCCGTTTGAGTGCTGTCGCAGGCGATCATAAGGTGACACTTTATTGGGATGACAAAGCTGAAGCATCGTATGATCCATTCCTGCGTGAGCACGATTTCGAAGGGTATCGCATCTATCGTGCTACAGATCCCAATTTCTTGGAGAGTCTGCTCATCACCGACGCATATGGAAAGAAGATCTATCGCAAACCGATCGCGCAGTACGATCTGAAGGATGGAAAGAAGGGATTGCAGGCCATTGACGTGAACGGCGTGAAGTTCGATCTCGGCAACGATACCGGCTTGCGGCACACGTTCGTTGATACCGATGTCCAGAATGGACAAACCTATTACTACGCAGTCGTCTCATACGATTATGGATTGGTAACGACCACGGCAAACGGCGTTCAGGATGGAATTCCTCCGTCCGAATGCACGAGCATTATCAACGCAGACATCAACGGCAACACGAAGGCCGATGTGAACACCGCGGTTGTTGTGCCCCGTGCGCCATCGGCCGGCTACATTGCACCGGGGGTTGATGGGGAAATCCTTCATGCCGGTCCCGGATCGGGACGCGTTGATGTTGCCGTCTTGAATCCCGGCTTGCTGAAAAATGGTCATCAGTACAAAATGGTTTTTGCGAACAGCGGCAGATTCCAGGAGAATGCAAATCCAATGTTCACGATGACGGATGAAACGGACGGGCGCACGCTGATCGAGAACAAGGCGGTTGTTGCTATCGGCGAAGAAACGCCGATCGTCGACGGATTGATTGGCTACGTCTACAATGATTCATCAGTCGAAATCAATCAGACAAAAACGAAGTGGAACACAACCGATGTCATGACCACGGTCGTACGTCTCGACCAGACCGGCGGCTTCACGCTGCTGAACGTCAAGTACCCGGCAGACTTTGAAGTGCGATTCTCTGATACCGTCATCGATACATCACTCGGTCAACTCTTCTTCGGCTCGCCGCCCGCGAAGCCTGTGAACTTCACCGTGATGAACACAACGGAAAACAAGAAGGCGCAATTTTTGTTTTATGATCCGGACAACAACAGCCGGTTTACCGTCGGCGACCGTCTTATTATTGTGTACGGCGACAGTCTGGGCAAACCTGCAGAGGCTGGCAACTATCGCAGCACGTGGAGCGTGCTCATGTTCATCGATTCGACGCAGCTCAATCTTCGCCTCCCGCGTGCTGGCGATGTGCTGACGGTTGCAACGTCGAAGCCGTTCCGTTCAGGCGAAGCATTTCAGTTCAAGATTCGCTCACCGCGGACAGATGTGGACAGCGCGAAAACCGCCTTGAAGAGGATTGCGGTCGTTCCGAATCCCTACGTCGGTGCAGCGTCGTGGGAACCACCGAACCTGTTCCGCGCCGGTCGCGGCGAACGGCGAATTTACTTTGTGAATCTTCCGGCAAAATGTTCGATTCGGATTTACACCATCCGTGGCACGCTGGTGCAAACGCTTCAGCACGACGCGACAGTGGAGAATGGACAAGAGCCATGGAACCTCGTCACAAGGGATGGAATGGATCTCGCGTACGGCGTCTACATCTATCATGTCGATGCACCGGGAATTGGCGAGAGGATTGACAAGTTTGCGATCATAAAATAGACACATGTCGTCACGCTGAGCGTCCGCCTGCCTTCTTTGGCCAACAAGGCGGGCAGGCAGCGTAACGAAGTGAAGCGAAGTCGAAGCGTGTTGGCAGTCGCACCATGATCACCCTTCGACTTCGTCCTACGCAAAAGATTAGTGGGACTGTGCTCAGGGTGACCCATTCCCCTCGTAGTTTAGCGCAATGATACATGACGATTTGTATTTGAAGGGAGAAATCCTTGTGAGAAAAATCTTACTACTTGTGCTCTGTCTCTGGTTTGCTGCCGCGCAGTCATTTGCGCAAGCAACCGGACAGAATGTCTCGAAGGCGGGAACAACTGCCGCCGTGTTTCTCGAAATTCCTGTCGGCGCTCGAGCCATCGGCATGGGGGGCGCATTTGTTGGGACAGCAAATGACGTGACGGGTCTCTACTGGAACGTCGCGGGTGTAGCCCGGCTGCAACGCAACGAAGCAATCTTCACACACAGTGAATGGCTCGCAGATACGAGGTTTGACAATGCAGCCTTCGCCCTTCCGCTTGAAGACGTCGGAACGCTTGGCCTCAGCTTTACGTCGCTGTCCATGGATGACATGATTGTCCGCACGGTGGAGAAGCCCGACGGCACCGGAGAATTCTTCAGTGCCGGAAGCTTTGCCGTAGGCGTTCACTACGCGCGCAACCTATCCGAGAAGTTCTCCATCGGCTTCACCGCGAAATACATTTCCGAGAAAATCTGGGACATGCAGGCGCAGGCATTTGCCGTTGATGTCGGCACACTCTTTACGACGAACTTCCTGAACGGAATGCGCATCGGCGCGCAGATTTCCAACTTCGGCACCGATATGAAACTCTCGGGAAGAGACACGCGCACGTTTCATGCGGTGGATCCGACGAAGACGGGCAGCAACGATCAGATTCCTCAGAACATTGAACTCGACAGCTGGCATTTGCCATTGAACTTCCAGTTCGGTCTTGCTGTTGATGCGGTGAAATCGGACGAGCACATTATCACGATTGAAGTGGACGCGTTGCATCCATCGGACAATTACGAGAGCATGAATGTCGGGGCCGAGTATGGCTTCCACAACATATTGTTTCTCCGCGGCGGCTATCAATCGCTCTTTCTCCCCGACAACGAAGGCGGGCTTTCATTCGGTGCGGGCGTTCTTGCGAATCTTTTCGGGGATGAAATCCGAGGGCGCTTCGATTACGCATACACGGATGTTGGGAGACTCAAGGCCGTTCACGTGTTTGCGCTTTCCGTTCTTTTTTAGAGACGAAAGTGACTTGGAAAAATTTGTTCTACCTTGTATCGTTTCTTGTTGCCACTCTCATCGGCTGTTCGGAGAAGAAAGATACGCCGAGTTCTTCGTCCTCTGTCATTGAACTTACCTACTGGCCCGCCCCCAACCAGCAGGAAGTCCAGCTCGCCGATAGTCTGGTGAAGCGATGGAATCGGCTTCACCCGCATACTCAAGTCCGCATGCAGCCGATTCCCGTCAGCCAATCCACCGAAGAAGTGCTGCTCGCCGCCATCGCCGGCAAGACTACTCCCGACGTTTGCTCCAACATCTGGCCCGGCGCATTGCACGAATACACGCAAGCCGGCGGCATCATTCCACTCGACCAGTTTTCCGACTTCGATTCCATCGCTTCATCACGCATTCCTCGCGAGTTGCTGAAAACATTTCAGGGAACGAATGGTCACTACTATCAATTTCCGTGGAAGACCAATCCGGTGATGATGTTTTACAACAAACGTTTGTTGAGCGATGCAGGGGTGAACGCGGCTCCGAGAACATATTCAGAGTTTCTTGCTGCGGGAAAGAAAGTCTCTCGCGACACGGATGGCGACGGACAAATTGATGTGTGGATGGGGGAGCGTGACATCCGTCCGATTTGGTGGCAACGGCTGTTTGATTTCTTTCCATTCTACATAGCCGCATCGAATGGGAAGACGCTGTTCGAGAACGGCAACGTCGCGTTCGGAAACAAATCTGCCGAAGATGTGTTCAAGTTTTTCCAGGAATGTTACTCGCAAAGACTGTTTCCGAGAACATTCTTTCAAGGCGGCGATCCTTTCTTTCTTGAGAAAAAAGCCACGCACTTCAGCGGTCCATGGCAGGTTGCAGCGGTTCAGAAGTTCGCTCCGCACATCGACTACGGAGTTGCGCCGCTGCCGGTGCCGGATGGCCATCAAGGCCCCGTGTATACCTCGGGCGATTACAAGAATATCGCCATCTTCGGCAACACGAAGCATCCGCGTGAAGCGTGGGAGTTCGTGAAATTCCTCGTCACCGCCGAGCATGATTTGATGTTGCTGGAACTGTGCAATCAGATACCTGTGCGAGGCGACCTGCTCACGAACCCGCTGTTCACCGACTACTTCAGACGCAATCCTGTGATGGTGAGTTTTGCGGAGCAGGCCGTGTACACGCGCAGCATGGATACCGCGCCTGACTTGAAGGAAATCTTCGACGGCATTTCACAAGAGTATGAAATGTGTGCGGTCTACGGCAAGACGACTCCGGCTGAAGCTGTGCAGGATGCAGTAAAGCGGGCACAGATGATTGTGGAGTGGAACAAGTGAGATTTCTTCAGGCGGGGGAAAAGGCAGAGGAAAGGACGTGAACGGCTTTAGCCGTTTCCAGAAGGTTTGGATTAATGACAACTGTTGAGAACATACGACGCTCATTCAGGCAAAGCGACAAGCACGGCTTCTGGTTTGTGTCTCCGTATGTCATTTTCTTTCTCGCGTTCGTTGCCTATCCGCTCTTCTTCTCGTTCGTTCTCATCTTCCATCGTTGGAATATTGCCACGCCGATGGAGTGGGTTGGATTGAAGAACTTTTCGCGACTTCTTAACGACCCGCTCTTCTTCAAGTCGATTGGCAATACGCTGACCTTTCTACTCATTCACATTCCACTGCAAATCAGCATTGCGCTTTTGTTCGCGCTGCTGCTGAACACGAAGGTGAAAATGCGGGGCTTCTTTCGCGCACTCTACTTTCTTCCCGTCGTCGTGTCCGGCGTTGCGGTGACAATTCTGTGGCAGCAATTGTATTCATATGACTATGGCGTGCTCAACACATTGCTCCGCACCGTCGGGTTTCCTGCGGCGCCGTGGCTGGTTGATGCGTCGTGGGCGATGCCGTCAGTTGCCATCATGGCAACGTGGAAGAATGTCGGCATTTTTATTGTCCTGTTCCTTGTTGG
>CAYJNF010000101.1:1180-9677 GCA_964370915.1 uncultured Chitinophagales bacterium | reverse complement strand
CGAATATCACGCTTCTCAAACGTTGTGTCGTTGATGGCGATGAAGACGAAGTGTTTCTCCGTCTCGCCCAGCAGTGCGCTTGCCGGGATCTTGATCGTCTCTTTGCCGAACTGAGTCTGTATCATCACGCTGCAAAACATCTCCGGCTTCAGTTTGCCGCCGCGGTTCTGCACCTCAACCCGCGCCTTCACTGTCCGCGTTTTCTCATCGAGCACGTTGTAGACCGATGCGATGATTCCTGCAAATGAATCAGGGTACGCAGTCACAACAACCTGCGCCTTCATGCCGGCATGAACCTTCGACAAATCCTTTTCGTAGACATCCGCCATCACCCACACCGTTGAAAGGTCGGCAAGCTCGTACAACTCGGTTCCCATCTGCACGAAAGCACCTTGTCGGATTTTACTTTCGAGAATCGTACCAGCAAAAGGCGCACGAACCGTGTAGAATGGCTTCGGGATTCCGCCCGACTCCAATTCCTTCAGATCCCTCTCGTCAACACCAATCACTCCAAGTTTTCGTCTGGCCGATTCATGAATTACTTTCGCCGTTGCCTTATCTTCGCTGGATTGGTGAGCGCGGTTCCACCGCTCGGATGCCTGAAGAAATTCATTCTGCATCATGAGAAAGTCCTGACTGTAAAGCTCAAGCAGAGGTGCATGTTGATTGACGTGATCGTTCGTGAAAACGTACACCTTCTCTATCCTTCCACTCAAACGGGAAGTAATCTCTGCAACGCGTCGCTCGTTAAGGCTCACCTTGCCGGGAAGTGTCAGCGGAACAGCAACGGACCTGCTTTGCACCGGCTCCACTTTGATTCCCGCGTGAAACACTTTGTGCTTGTCGAGATGAACAATTGCACTCTCGGATGTTTCGGCTCCATGTTCACCATGATGCGTTTCAGATTCTTCCTGCTGTCCTTTGTTACAGCCAAGAAGGACATGGGCAAAAAACAGCAACATCAACAACATATGCTTACGGCAATTCATCGACTTCATATATCATCTCCAGAAAAATTTCTTTCTTCCCTGACATTGCAGCACCACGCAACACCAAGAATTCTGCAGGGACATTCATGGTTGGAGTGGGACAAGCCCACGGAAAGCGTTGTATGCAACATGAGTCATTCAAAAGGTAATTCCGCGGCCGCTTCCACTTCGGCAGCGGCGAAGGCGTAGTTGTACAACGCTCTCAAGTACTCAACCTTCGTCGCTCTGTACGTCCGGAAGACATCAAGCAAGTTAAGAACGTCGATCTTACTGTTTTGATACTGCGAGATCGCTGTTGCAAGAATGTCTCTCGAATCCATCAGAAGAGTTTCATCAAATGTCTTGAGCTGCGTCTCGGCAACATTCAACGCGTCAATCGCATTCAGAATACTCGCCCGAATGCGGCGGGCTGCTGCTGCCTGATTTGCGGCCGCGATATCGGTCAGCGCAGTTGCCTCCTCAACTTCACCTTTGGGTCCCTGCCAGAACCACAGCGGCAAGAACACAGTAAATTCCACTCCCCAAAGGTTATTCACCTCCGCCCGTTTTTGATTCGCCACACCAATTGAAAAATCAGGGAGATAACTTCCTCTCGCCAACGACAACGATTGCTTCTGACGATTGATGGAGAGTTGTGCAATCTGCAGCGACGAGCTTCTTTGCGTTAGTGTCTCAACGAGAGAGTCCTTCCTGACGATCCACGGTGTATGCCAGAGAGTATCTGCAAGGACACATGATTCGTCGGCGCTTCTGCCGATAAGGAGATTGAATTGATGTTGTCGAGCGCGGTGCTCGCGCCACGAATCGGCGGCATCATTGTTCAGACGGGTGAGTTCGACCTTTGCTCTTAAGACGTCGAGAAAGTTGTTCTCGCCGGCTTTGTAGCGTCCGGTGACAATCTGCTGAAAATCTTTGAGGAGTCCGCGTTGCTCGTCAAGCGATTCGATATTCTTCTCACTAAACAACAAGCTGTAATACGCTTGCTCCACTCTCGCTGTAAGCAACAATTTCTCTCGTTCAAGATTCAGTTGCGCAAGTTCTTTATCCATCAACGCAACATCAATCCGGCTGCTTCGTTTTGTCGGAAACTCGACTTGTTGAGAGAGACTGATGTCGCGCTCATTGGCGTTACCAAACCCGAAGACTCTTGGACTTTCATTCCACGCAACACTCAATTCGGGATTGGGAATTCTTCCGGCCTGCAGAATTCGTCCTTCTGCCGCTTCGATCTCCTTGTGCGCTCGTACGATCTCCGGATTGTAGAGGTGCGCAAGGGCAATTGCATCCGACAGGGTGAGCTTCTCTGTTGTCTGGCTTGCACAGATACGGAAACAACAGAGAACGAGCAAACCTGCCTTCAAGACATGACGTGTCAAGGCGTTCCTCGCTGAGGTTAGTTCACAGAAACCTGGATGTTACGTAACGATGAAGGAAACGCTATGCAAGAATGGGAGGGCGATACACCGGGCGAAGGGATATGGAAGGGATGAGAAGGAATGGCTCAAACCAGCTCTCGTCTGCCACCTGAAGAGACAATGGATTCATTGGAGGAGGAACCACCGAGGGAACATGGCAGACACACGAGCAGTCCTTTGTGCCGCCGTCGGATTCCCCATCTTTCGAGCTTGCACCGTTGCAGAGGAGCGAGCACACCAGGGATGCACATCCGTCGTCGTTTGTTCCAGACATGCACTCGGCATCACCGCACCAAAAGAGTGCTGCTGTGAAACACACGACAAGGAGAGCGCTTATGTGCGAGAACGTATTCATGCGTGCACAATATATCAGCTTTGGGACTTCCCTGCAACAACCAATTGTCGGAACTTTCTCACAAACCACCTTGCGACTCTTCGTAGAATTGAATATCCTCTTTCAGTCCCACCTCTTGGAGAAGTTCAGATGTTTGCCTATATCAAATCAGATCCAATCTTCTATATCGAAGAAGGAAGAGCGAACGCAACGCCTGTCGTCTTCCTGCACGGATTTCCGTTCAGTCACGAGATGTGGAAGGAACAACTTAGAGCCGCGAGCGCAGAGCATAGAACAATCGCTTATGACTTACGCGGACACGGCAAAAGCTATGTGGGTGAGGCGCAGTTCACCGTTGAGCATCACGTCGACGATTTGATAAGCCTCATGGATTTTTGGAAAATCCAGAAAGCTGTTGTTGTCGGGCTTTCGATGGGTGGCTATATCACGCTACGTGCACTTGAACGGAACCCGGAGAGATTCATCGCTGCCGTACTCTGCGACACCAAGAGTGAATCCGATACGAACGAAGGAAGGGTGAAGCGGTTCGAGAGCATGAAGGCGGTACGCGAACACGGCTCGGCAGTGTTTGCCGAGGCGTTTGCAAAGATTGTGTTCGCCCCCGAAACATTCACGACAAATCCAGCAGCAGTCTCACTCATCAAGAATATTATCAAAGCAACTCCACCCCTGAGCATCGCAGGCACATTGCTGGCATTGGCGTCCCGCACCGACACCACGTCGTCTCTCTCGAAGATCAAGGTTCCGACACTCATTCTTGTTTGGGAAAAAGATGTGACAACACCTCCCGAGAATTCGCAGATGATGCATGCGAACATACCCGGCTCAGAACTGCACATCATTCCCCGTGCGGCACATATGAGCAATCTTGAAAACCCGGACGTGTTCAATGAACATCTGATGAATTTTCTGCGGCGCGTTTCCAGAACATGAAGAATGTTCTCGTGACCGGCGGAACCGGGTTCGTCGGATCGAATTTGGCTGAGGCATTACTGCAGAGAGGATGCAACGTCAAGATCCTTCGCCGGGAAGGTTCCGATCCTCGGGCACTGGCGGGAATCGACGTTGAACATTGTGTTGGGGATGTACGAGACATCGGGTCGGTGAGGAAGGCACTCACCGGCTGTGATACCGTCTTTCACACGGCAGCAATGGTGACATTCGAAAAACAATTGGCAGAGACGCAGCGGGCAGTCAACGTTGGGGGAACACGCAATGTTGTTCTGGCGTGCGTGGCTGAAGGAGTGGAAACCCTCATTCACACAAGTTCCATTGCAGCCATCGGCCATCCACCAAACGGAGAGTTGGCAACCGAGGATACTTCATTCAATTGGCCGCTCCGCTGGGGATACAAGTATTCCAAATTCATGGCAGAGCAGGAAATCAGAGAAGGCGTTCAGCAGGGGCTTAACGCCATCATCGTCAATCCCTCCGTCATTGTCGGCGAGCGCGACATACACTTTCATGGCGGTGATCTTATCCGCCGCGTGAAGAAGTGGCAAGTGCCGGCGTACGTCGAGGGTGGGATGAATATTGTGTACGTTGGCGACGTGGTACGGGGACAGATTGCCGCCGCCGAACGCGGGCGTTCGGGTGAGCGCTACATTCTTGGCGGAGAGAATCTTACTCATCGGGAGGCATTCTCTCGGACCGCGGCAATTGTCGGCGGGTTGCGTCCGATCATGAAACTTCCACTCCCCTTGCTCCGCTTCGGCGCACGGATTATCGAGACTGTCAGCAACTCGTTGCGCATGGAACCAATCATAACATCAGACCTTGTTGCAGGCGCCGGCAGATTCAATTGGTACTCCAGCGAAAAAGCTCAGCGTGAGCTTGGCTATGCGATCACTCCGTTTGAAGAAACAATATCGCGTGCTTACAGTTGGTACAGGAAGAACGATCTTCTTTGACCGACAAGTCTTTACTGCTCTCCACCATCGAACAAAGGTCCGCGTATGCCCCGCAGCATTCTCGCCTCCAAAGGAATTGTCGAACAACTGTTCGACAACAATCCGCTTGCGGTTTGCATTGCCGCAACAACGGATGGAACCATCAACGAACTCAATCCGCGATTTACAGAGTTGACCGGTTATGGACGGAACGAACTCCTTGGTAAAAGAACATCCGATCTGGAGATGTGGATCGAACAGCAGAAATTCGACGAGGTGATTCAGAGGATGAGAAAGGGCGAAATCGTTCGCGGGCGTGAACTCGGATTGCGAAGGAAAGACGGCTCGGTGTGTTCTGTGCGTGTCACGGCTTCGCCACTGGACTTCCATGGCATCCCTTCCCTGTTGATTCACGCGTTCGACCTCACCGAGCAAAGCGAATTGGAAGAACGACTGCAAAAGTCAGAGGAGAGATTCTCAAAAACCTTCCACTCCAGTCCTGCTGCGCTTGTAATTTCCCGTCTGCGCGATGGATTGCTGCTCGATGTAAACCGGGCCACCCTGCAACTGTATGGATATGAACGGGAACAGATTTTGAACAAGACGTCACTGGAACTTCAGGCATGGCCGGTTCCAGAAGAGCGAGCAGAAATTATCCGCCAAATCAAAACAGGCAAGCCGGTCATCGATTTCGAGATTCACATTCAAACAAAGGCGGGCGAAATCCGGCAATGTATTTCCGCAGTCGAGCGCGTAGAGCTTGCCGGTGAAGAGTGTTTGTTATTCCTCCTCTACGATATCACCGAAAAAAAGAAGATGGAAGAGTTGCTTCTCCGCAGCAATGAAGAACTTGAATGCAGGGTTGCTGAGCGGACCACCGAACTCGCACGCGCAAATGCCGCCCTGATGAAGGAAATCAAGGAACGCAAGGACGCCGAAGCTGCTGTGCGTCAGAGCGAGTATCGCTATCGATCGCTCATTGAGCAAGCCTCCGATGCGATCATCGTCTTTGACACCGACGGCATTATTCTCACTGCCAATTCAAGCGCGTGTGAGATGGTTGCGCTGGAGTCGGAAGACGTGCTGGGAAGGAACATTGCAGCGTTTCTTGATCCGGAACAATTGCTCAAGCAGCCAATTCGGTGGGACGACTTTGAGGTGAATCATCACCTCATCACGGAACGTGTGGTCGTCCGCAAGGATGGTTCGCGTCTCGAAACGGAGGTCAGCACCAGGAAAATGTCCGACGGCACGATGCAGGCGATTCTCCGCGATATTACCGAACGCAAGAAGACAGAAAACGAGCGGTTGGCTTTGCTCACTGATGTGAACCGCGCCCTGACCGACCTCCAGGCAGCGGAAAAATCCGCAGAAGAATCGCGCGACCAAATGCGTGCACTTGCGAAACGGCTGCAGGTGATCAGAGAGGAAGAGCGCAAGTCCATCGCACGAGAAATTCATGACGAGCTTGGACAAATCCTCACAGGACTGAAGATCGATCTCGGGTGGCTTGAAAACAGATTGCTGACAGCAGAGAAACCACTCCGCGAGCGCGTAAGCTCCATGACGACTCTTATCGACCAGGGCATTAACAGCGTTCAGCAGATTTCATCCGAGCTGCGCCCCGGTTTGCTGGACGATTTGGGACTTTCCGCGGCGATAGAATGGCAGGCTAGTGATTTTGAAAACCGCACTCAAGTCATTTGCAAAATTGAACGCCTTGATGAGACAGTCGGTCTGGATGAAGACCGATCAACCGCGCTGTTCCGAATTTTCCAGGAGACCTTGACGAATGTTGGGCGGCACGCCAACGCACATTTGGTGACAATCAACTTGAAGATGGAGGAAAAACACGTTATTCTTGAGGTGCACGACGATGGCATTGGTATCACCAATGAAGAGATCGCGGGTCCGCGATCCATAGGGCTGCTCGGGGTCAAAGAACGCGCGCTTGCATTTGGCGGCGAGTTTCGCATTGAGGGAACACCGGGCAAGGGTACACACGTGTACGTTTCAATTCCAGTGTAGATTTTGCATCGAAGACACTATGAGAATTCTGATTGCCGATGACCACGAACTCATCCGCGCGGGAGTGAAGCGCATACTGGCGGACGCGCAAGAAATTCAGCATGTCGGTGAAGCCCGCGACGCAGAACAAGTGTTGAGCATTCTGGAACGCGAAAGCTATGACATACTCGTTCTGGACATCAACCTCGGCGGGCGCAGCGGACTTGAACTGCTGAAAGATCTGAAGCACAGGTATCCCAAACTCCCCGTTCTCATGCTGAGCATGTACCCTGAAGCACAGTTCGCGGTCCGTGTTATCAAGGCGGGAGCAATCGGGTATGTCAACAAAGCAAGCGCTGCAACAGAATTGGTAACAGCGATTCGTAAAATCGCAACAAGCGGAAAATACATCAACCCTACCGTTGCCGAACAACTTGCCGAAGCCGTCGACGCTGGAACCGAAAAAGAGCCCCACGAGCTCCTGTCCGATCGGGAGTTCGAAGTTTTTAATTTGATTGGCAAAGGAAAAACCGTCGGCGAGATCGCTTCCCTCCTTCACCGCAGCGTCAAAACCATCAGCACGCATCGCACGCATATTCTCACAAAGATGAATCTCCATAACAATGCAGAGATTATGCAATATGTCCTCGAGCGTCAGCCGAACCACCTATAGTCCCGGCAAATCATTCCCCATCTGAAAAACACATCGGCAGTTCCGCCAGCTTTTCGTCAGCTACAATCAATTTCTTTTTCGCACCTTTCGCCTACGCATCATGTCGTAGTTGCAACTCGCCACGCGGCAAGGAATCATCAACGTTTCCTCCACGTTCTGCGCGATACAATGTATAGGACAAAATCCTATGTCGGAATGAGTTGTCTTCTGATGTGAAATGACAACGTTGTACGATAGTCATCGCTTTCACGAATGGTTAGATTATCCACGAAATCAGAATGAGAGACTGGCTATCGGTGAAAGGAACGGAAGATGAGAGTATTCATAGCGGACGATTCGGCGATCTTCCGAAAAGTTCTCTTGAGTTCGATCTCGCAATGCGGAGATGCAGAGGTCGTTGGTGAAGCCGAGAATGCAATGGACGCGATTGAAGCAATTAATCGGCTGCGACCAGACCTTGTGGTTCTGGATATCCGA
This sequence comes from uncultured Chitinophagales bacterium, assembly GCA_964370915.1. Taxonomy (GTDB): domain Bacteria; phylum Bacteroidota; class Ignavibacteria; order UBA10030; family UBA6906; genus CAADGV01. The sequence continues at coordinate 1,872 of CAYJNF010000101.1, read as the reverse complement.
TTGAAGGCGGGAACGGGAATCGACATTCTGCATTCGATCAAGAAAACAGAGTCAGGGGCACCGCTGACGATTGTGCTGACGAATTTCCCGTACGATCAGTATCGTCGTGTGAGTATCAGTCTCGGGGCAGACTATTTCTTTCACAAGGCGACACAGTTTACCGATTTTGTTTCGGTGCTCAAGGGTCTCATCCCTCAATGGAATTCGGAGTTGGAACCCGGGAAGAACTGAGATAGCAGTCAGGGAGTTGTACTGTGGCGGGGGAGAACTGCTTGATGCGCGGGTGAACGTGAGAGCGAGAGGAAAAGTGGACGGTTGGCGAGCGACAAGCAGTTCAGAGTTGAGGCAGAGTGCACAGAAGATGCAGTGTTGGTAACTTGGTGATGATGTTGTTCGTGCGGGGGAGGGCGTCTTCTGTGCATTTCTGCAAGATCGTGTCAGGCCGTTGAACAACTTTCTTACGCACGCGCTCCGTTTATCGATTCGCGTTGTCTCTGTTTTTCCCATTACCCCGTTTCTTATTACGTAGCACTCCGCGGTTGTCGATGAGAGCAGATCGCGCAACTCGCTTCTCTCGATATACACAATCCTCACGTATCGTTTCCACCAAGCGATATGTGGGGATGTGTTTTTTGTGGAGGGAATTTCCGAAGTTGTAGCGGCATTTTTTGTGCTTCAGCCGGAAGCAATCA
>CAYJNF010000101.1:0-1170 GCA_964370915.1 uncultured Chitinophagales bacterium | reverse complement strand
GTTTCCTCAATTCTGCGACTTCCAATGTCGGTTTGCCGAATTCCCGCCTGCCGACGCAGTCGGGGCATGCAGGCGTGAGCAGGCCGTCTACTGCACACATCTGAAGAAGTACAACAACAGAAACAACAAATGCCTCGTCAAGTGTTAGATCTCTGTCATTCGTCGCGATGAACCGTCGCCATGGAAAATGCCGGCACACACACCGCGATATACTCGGCTCCATCGGTGCCGGGCGTACTATACTGAACCCATTCATCTTTGTGAACAATGATCGCTTCGCCAGCTTTGACATCCACGCTTCCCTGACGCGTCGTTACGCGCAGACTTCCTTTCAGTACAACCGTGTATTCCTCAAACTCGGGAGTTTGTCCCGGCTCGACCCAGCCTGATGGACTTCGCATCCGCGCAATGCTCACCGATTCAGTTTTCGAGTTCACACGTCCGACAAACTCTGCGATGATCTTCGGCTTGTTCCCCGCAGCCTCGATGATTGAGGGCGATGCAATGTGCGTTGGCATATACTGCTCTCCTTCTGTAAGGTTACGCCCTGCGAACCCGCATCGCAACTCCCCATCCAACTAATACAATCAGGGAAAGCACGATCCAATTCGCTGAAGCGCCATAGGTAATTGTTGGAAAATGATTGCTCATCATGATGAACACAAGGGGCATCACCATGTAGGTATTGTGTTTGGATCTGCTCTTTGCCCGTTCTCCCAATGTTGTGTCCACAGGTTTTCCCTCGGAAAGAGCGGTGACCATTTTGCGTTGTGCGGGAATGATCACCTGCCACACATTTGCTGTCATGAGTGTGCCCAGCATCGCGCCGACATGTATGTACGCGGCACGAGGTCCCATAAACTCGTTAAGGCCGTATGCACTCGCTACGATCAGCAGATACGAAATTGCCGCCCCGAGATATTCGTTTTTGCCAACGGGCGACTTCCAGAGAACATCATACACGGGCCACGAGAGAATAAGCACACCAATTCCAACAAACATCGCGGTACGCTCATTCATCGTCTCATCAACAAGCAGACCGCCATAGTAATACACATATGCGAGCAAGAAAATTCCACTTAGCCAAGTCAGGGCGGCTTCCCACTTGAACCAATGAAGCGTTTTGGGCATGACTGCCGGAACCTGCTGTTTCTCCACGCGATAGAAACC
>CAYJNF010000100.1:0-9763 GCA_964370915.1 uncultured Chitinophagales bacterium | reverse complement strand
ATTCAATTCCACATTCCGCAAACGTTACCCTTGCAATCTACAATGTGCTCGGTGAACAATTGACCTCTTTGGTCCACGAACATCAAACCGCAGGTACCTACACACAGGTTTGGAACGCGGAAGGCATAGCAAGCGGACTCTATCTTATTCGCCTCAGTGCCGACAATTTGGTTGGAACGCGAAAGGCGTTGGTGCTCAAATAGGATGTGGGCAACCATTTACCTGCCTGCCATCCGACGGATGGAAGGAACACCGCGAAAAACCCCGCAAACAGGCGTAGTGCAGACGCCACTTAGGTGATCGCCAAAGCTGTTCCGACCAAAGACTGATGAGAATGCCGACAATTCTACCTTGCTTGGCGACCAAAAATTCGCTACAATGGCACTGCAATAAAGTAAGACCATGATGGGCAGACTGGCCCAAACCGACAATTCGCATCAGTCTCGTTCGTTCTTTTACACGCTTCATTGAAATGCAGTAGCACGCTCTGCTGAACAAGCGAGCATTCCGACTGTAATTCTTCCCCAATCAACCCTTTCCCATTCTGATTCCAACCAAAGAGAATTTTGTGTTGCCAACGGGTCCGAGCGGTCATCCTTCTGCAACTCAGCGTGTTCGTGTAGCGATTGTACTGATGTTACGTTTTTTCCAAGATCATCCGCACTAACAAGACGACCTTATGCACAACTCTATTGTTTTGGTGAAACAGGTTCCCGACACCTCGAACATCTCCGGTCAGGTGATGAAGGAGGATGGGACTGTGAACCGCTCCAAGCTCCCTGCGATCTTCAATTTTGAAGACAAGGTTGCCTTGGAGTTCGCCCTCCAAATCAAAGATCGGACTGGCGGCAAAGTCACCGCGATCACCATGGGGCCACCCCGGGCGTCCGACATTCTGCGTGAGTGCTTGTACATGGGCGCTGACGATGCGTACCTCATTACAGATCGGAAATTTGCCGGAGCGGATACACTAGCCACGTCGTACGTGCTCAGCGAAGCAGTGAAGAAGATTGGTAATTTCGATTTTGTGTTTGCCGGACGCCAGGCGATTGACGGCGATACCGCGCAAGTGGGTCCACAAACGGCTGAGAAGTTGGGCATACCTCAGATTACCTATGCTGAAGAGCTTCTCGATGTTACGAACGACTGTGTCCGCGTAAAGCGGAAGATCGACGGCGGTTTTGAAATATTGGAGAGCAAGCTGCCAGTTCTGATCACGGTGTTGAAGGATGCCGCCGAGCCGCGGCCGTTCAGCGCGAAGCGAGTAATGGCATACAAGGGAGCCAAGTCACTGCTCGAGCTTGAGAAGCTTGCAGAAGGAAATTCACTGCTCTACATCGATAAGCTTGTGTACGAGTATACCAATAGATCGCTGTTCATTCCCACACTCACTGCCGATGACTTGCATATTGATGTGTCACGGTGCGGAATTAAGGGGTCGCCGACGAAAGTGTACGAAGTGGAGTCGGTCGTGCTCACCGGCAACAACCCGATGCGCATCGAGAACTCGAAAACGGGCATGCATCAGTTGATCGACATTCTTTTGGAAGATAGGATTTTGGGATAACCACTATGAGTAACCTTACAAATGATGTCTGGGTGTTTATTGAGCAGCGCGACGGCCGTCCGGCCGAAGTGAGCTTTGAATTACTCAGTAAGGGAAGAAAACTCGCCGACAACATGGGCGGACCACTCAAGTCCATCGTCATCGGTCATGATGTGCAAACAATTGCGGTGGATACGTTTCGCTTTGGTGCAGATGAAGCGATGGTGGTTTCTCACCCGCGGCTCAAGGAGTACAGAACCATCCCGTACAGCCGGGTGCTGAATGCTCTGGTGGAACAACGAATGCCCCGTATCGTGCTGTTCGGAGCAACCGTCATCGGACGTGACCTTGCGCCGCGAATCGCATCACACACAAAGAGCGGACTCACGGCAGACTGCACGAATCTCAAAGTTGCCGATATCAGTTATCTCGGCAAAGGGTACAAGAATCTTCTGCTCCAGATCAGACCGGCATTTGGCGGCAACATCATCGCGACGATCATCACGCCGGATGTGCACACGCAAATGGCGACCGTGCGGGAAGGCGTGATGGAGATGCATCCGCTTCCACATCCTCATGAAGTCAAAATCATCAACATTGCGTATCAGCCCGACGGCCTTGACGAGCTTGTGACGATCATTGAACAGCATCGGGTTGAGAACAAGGTCAATCTCAAGAGCGCGCCGATCATTGTCGCGGGCGGATACGGTCTCGGCACGCGGGAGAATTTTCGTTTGATACATGAACTCGCGCATGTGCTGGGCGGCGAAGTCGCCGGCAGCCGGGCTGCTGTCGATGCAGGATTCATTACTCATGAACGTCAGGTCGGACAAACCGGTGTCACCGTTCGTCCCAAGCTGTATTTTGCCATCGGAATTTCCGGCGCGATCCAGCATCGTGCCGGCATGCAGGAGTCGAAGAAAATCATTGCCATCAACACCGATCCGGATGCACCGATTTTTGATGTCGCACACTATGGAATCGTCGGCGATGCCACCGACGTCATCCCCAAATTTATTGAAGCATATAAGAGCAAATTGAAGTGAGCCGCAGATGCCCAACTACTTTCTCGACAACCCGGATATTCTCTTTCATTTCAAGAATCTTGATCTGAACGAGATCGCAGCACTGGCAGAAGATAACTACGCGCAAGCACAGGAGTTCAACTATGCACCGACAAATTACGACGATGCAATGGAGAACTACAGAAAAGTGCTTGAGATTGTGGGCGATCTTGCGGGAAACTACATTTCACCCCGGTCTGCGGATGTCGATCACGAGGGAGCGCAGTTCAGCGAAGGGCATGTGGAGTATGCGCAGGGGACTCAGCAGAACATCAAGGAGCTTTCGCAGGCCGATCTCATGGGCATGATTCTGCCCCGCAAGTATGGCGGGTTGAATTTTCCATTTACGATTTACATGATGGCGGTGGAGCTTCTCTCGCGCGCAGATGCGTCGCTCATGAACATTTTCGGATTGCAGGATATTGGCGATACGATTCGCAAGTTCGGGGACGAAGATCAGAGGCAGGAGTTTCTTCCGAAAATCAGTACAGGAGAGCACACCGGCGCGATGGCACTGACGGAACCCGACGCCGGATCCGACCTGCAGGCCGTGAAGCTTCAAGCATATCAGGATGACGAGGGGAAGTGGTTCTTGCGCGGAGTGAAGCGGTTCATCACCAACGGCAACGCTCAGGTGTTGCTCGTGCTTGCGCGCTCGGAAGCCGGAACAAGGGATGGCCGCGGATTGAGCCTGTTCGTATGCCATCATGACGAAACCGTCAAGGTCCGACGTATTGAAAACAAACTGGGCATCCATGGCTCGCCCACGTGTGAGTTACAGTTTACTGATACTCCCGCGCAACTCGTAGGCTCACGGCGCTTTGGTCTCATTAAGTATGTGTTGGATTTGATGTACCGGGCGCGCATGGGAGTTTCGGCGCAAGCGCTGGGAATTTCCCAGGCGGCATACGAAGAGGCCGTGAAGTATGCCCGTGAGCGAAGGCAGTTTGGAAAACCGATCTATGAGATTCCCGTTGTGACGAACATGCTCATCGATATGCGCATTCTGCTGGAAAGCAACAGGTCGCTCTTTTACAGCGCAACGAAGTGTGTGGATGAAAAGGAGAAGATCGAAGACCTCGTCGAGAAGCGTAGGGCCGAGAAGAAGCCGGTGATTGAAGAAACGGCCCGCCTGAAACAGCTGACCAAAATCGCAAATCTTCTTACGCCCATGACCAAGTATCTTCTTGCAGAGGCGAGCAATCGGATCACCTATGATGCGTTGCAGATTCACGGCGGAACGGGCTATATGAAGGAGTTCCACATCGAGCAACTTGCCCGCGATGCGCGCATTACGAACATCTACGAAGGGACATCGCAAATGCAAGTCGTGGCCGCGTCAGGCGGAGTCGTGAATGATGTTCTAGCCGACTACTTCTCGGAAAAGGAGAAGCGTGGATACAAAGTCGGTTTGTCGCGCCTTGCGTCCATTTTGAAAGATATTCGTTTACTGTTCCTCGACAGCCTGAAGTATGTTCTCGATAAGAAGGACAACATTTACCAGGATGTGGCTGCCAGGGATCTGGTGGAGATGTACAGCTATCTCTATATCGGATACTTGTTGCTGGAAGAGGCGGAGATCAATGAGAGGAAGGTATTCATCGCCAATCGCTACATTGTCACTGCGTTGGCGAATGCCCAGAAGAATGCCGCCGCCATCAAGGGAGAGCTGTTCGGAGATTTGTTGCACGCAGATAAAATATTATTGTGACACTATTTGTTTACCGCGAGGAGACACGCTATGCCAAGCAAGACCAAATACTACTATTATCGCATCTATGACGATAAGGAACAATTCAATTACATCAAGAGCACGTTTCAAGAAAAGAAGATCAGAACAACGTTGAAGAAGTACGAGAAGGCCCACCAGGTGTATTACAACGCGGAATTTATGGAGTATCTCAAGAAGCAGGACCCGCGTGCCGAACTCATAGAAGTCACGCCAATCTCCTACTGAACTATCCGTCTGTATCTGGAACGCATAACGCCCTTGATGAGAAGGGCGTTATCTGTTTCTGCGGGTGTGCGGCCGGAGGGAGTCGAACCCCCAACCCCCAGCTTCGTAGGCTGGTGCTCTATCCAGTTGAGCTACGGCCGCAGGAAAAATCTTGCACCAAAATAACAAAAAGCCGAGTGAGTTTCAAGGAACTCAGCTCCACAAATTTCAATAGCCATTCTCGCAAATTTCTGTCTCCTTCCTGGGGCTGGGCTGTCTCCATCGGAAATTGGACGGTTTGGCCTTTGCTTATTGACTTCGCTCGATTCGCTTGGTAGATTACGCCATGCGAAACATACCCTCGTCGCAGATCTGAATGCTGCGGACATGATTTCTGTGGATTGCTGGTCCAGACCTGAGAGCGCACAGCCCGCTTGCGAAACTCTCTTGAACCTCTCAGCCGCATCACTTCAGATACGTTTCACGACCACTCAGTTTTCGTTCTCTAACATCCTGCGGCTTGAACTTGGGCGCTGAACCGCTGATGTGAATTCTTTCCTTAATCATTGTTCCTTCCCAGTCATAGCTGCCGTCCGTTCGATATGGTTCAGAGACAATACTGTGTCCTGTGCGTTCTTTCGTTCACCTTGGTGCAACGAAAAACAGCTTATGAGAGATCCAAATTCACAGCAACTTATTCACAAACTCACGGGAGGATGTGCCATGAAATCGATGGCTAAAGTAGTAGCGTTTCTCGGATTGGTATCTTTCTCTGCAGGAAGCCTCTTGGCGCAGACACTGGACCACATATCGGTCTCTCAACTTGGCTATATACCCGATATGAAGAAGGAGTTTACATCGCCGGTGTCATTCACAGCGTTTGGCGTCGTGCGCGAGCCTGACAATATTGTGGTCTATTCCGGTGGCGGTCCCGCGAGGACGGTAACGACAGACATGATAGCTTCTACGCCGGCAACCGTCTACATCGGAGACTTCTCGACCTTCACAACTCCCGGCCGATATAAAATTGTTGCCGGCGGGATGGAGAGTTTTCCATTTAATATCGGTACGTACGTTTACGATTCACCGTTGCGGGCTGCGCAGCGCATGTTCTATTACCAGCGAGCGTTTACCAGTATTGATATGCAGTACGCTGAGGGGCCATGGGTTCATCTGACCGACATTGCCAAAGCACCTGCGGGTGTTGTGAAAGGCTGGCATGACGCGGGCGATCTTGCCGTGTACATGCCCACAATGTGTCAATCGCTTTTCTGGCTGATGGAGACGTGGTCAGATTTCCAACCAGCGGACGATAATCTCAATATTCCTGAAAGTGGCGACGGGGTACCGGACCTTCTCAATGAGATTCGGTGGGGTGTGGAGTGGGTGAAATCCATGCAAGACCCCAACGGTGGTTTCTGGGGCGCTGCATGCCCGAACTGCAACAACTCCGGCTACAACTATGGCACAACAACACCGACGAGTATTGGAACGTACTGCAAAGTGATTGCACCGACAACGCAGAACTCCGCGAAAGCGGTTGCTGTGCTTGCGTATGCGTCGGTTGTTTTTCGGGACTTCGATCCTTCATTTGCAAATGGCTGCCTAATTGCCGCACGTAGTGGCTGGACGTGGATGACGAACAATCCGCGGGCGACCCGAGACGGTGGTTCATGCGGCAACTATGCACAGGGCACCGGCCAGGCGCTCCTGAAGACGAATCGCTCATGGGCGCACGCGGCAATGTGGTATGCGACAGGCGAGCAACAGTTTAACACGGCCTTCGTCAAGGACTACGTACCGACTGAATGGATTAGCAGCTACAGGCAGTCAGAGGCATTTGCCAACCGACTTTATCTCAGATCTACTGGCGGCGATGCGGCGATAAAAAGCCAGATTGTTTCCAAGATCTATGAGCATGCGGGCTATGCGCACAGTGATGCGCTTGCTCACCCGTTTCGGTTCGCGACCGCGTACTACTGGGGATGCAACAGCAATGCAATGCATCGGTCGGGCCAGTTCTCCTGGACTGCGTACGTGCTCAATCCCACCCGGACGGAAGATCGTGACCAGTTGCTGAACAACGTGAACTACATTTTCGGCCGGAATTTTTTGAACGAAGTCTATTTGTCCGGTGGTAACCTATGGGGAGCGACGCGATATCGTGTGGAAGGATTCCATCAGTGGTTGAAAGCATTGCACACGACACCATATCATTTCCCCGGCGCGTTGGCTGGCGGTCCGAATCAAGCACCGGATGGGAATGACGTATCGTATCCGGACAAACTGCCGTACCCGGTGTATGGGTATTTTGGAGACCCGCGGAGTGCCAGTGGTCCCCGCATCAACAATGTGCGCAGCAGCGCCACACCTCTTGAAGGCCGATTCACCGATAACGATAGTTGGTCAACAAACGAAATTGCGATCAATTGGAATGCTGCGCTGCTGTACAACCTGTATGCGGCGCGCCAGATCGCACGTTTAAGCACGACTCCTCCCGATGGAACTCCGCCGACATTGATCAATGTTGCACTGAGTTCCATCGCTGCTACAAGCTGCGTGGTTACCTGGACAACGGATGAACCGGCAAACGCAATTGTCGAGTACGGGCCTGCGACGAGTTACGGAAGCACAATGACGGATCCTGCGCCAATAACTGGCCATGAAATTACTCTCAACAATTTGGCACCTGGTACTCCATACTCTTACCGTGTGAAGTCTGTTGATCCTGCAGGGAACAGTTCGAATTTCTACGAGGGTTCATTCATCACCGGTGGGGTTGAGAATCTATCTGCAACAGCGACTGCCATTCTTCAGGGAACCCCTGTTGCTGGTAGTACGCCTGCTAATTTGTTGGACAACGACGGCAGCTACTACAAAGTCTATTCAACGACATCCGGTAGCATCCGAAAAATTGATTGGACGGCGAGCACTACAGTTGCTGACCCTGCAACGGTCAGAGGCGTTACCATAACCTACGATGGGTCGTATTCATAGTACGGCAACGCTCAGACTCTGTATGTGTGGGATTGCATTGCTGGCATCTGGTATCCGTTTGACAGCCGCACACTCGATGTCACGGATGCCACCGTTACGTTTGCCTCAACGGAGGCAGGACGTTGGGTCTCATTATCGACCGGGGAAATCAAGCTGCGTGTCTTTGCAACGGCAAACGGAGGAGCGAGGTATTGCCTGGCTGATTACATCAAGTTCAGAATTGAACGGGCAGGGAGTATAGCCAAAAGGAGCGAACTCACTGGCTCAAGCAATGTTCCTTCGTTCCGGCTCGAACAAAACTATCCGAATCCATTCAACCCAACGACCCGGGTTCGATTTGCGTTGCCAAGAGCAGCCAATGTGCTGTTGGAGGTTTGCAATACGCTTGGTCAACGTGTCCGAACGCTGGTGAATGAAATGCGAGAGTCCGGATACTATGACGAGGTCTTCGATGCAAGTGGCCTGGCGAGCGGCGTATATTTCTACCGCTTGCAGGCAGGCGACTTTGCTGCCACCAGGAAGCTCATCGTGGTTCGATAGTACGTTCGCTAATCCATTTCTTCGCGGCTATTTCGACATTGATAATTGGATCGCGAGCATTATCAAAAGGACGATTGCAAGAGTATAGAATAAGCCGAGTGCTCTTTTCGTTGTACCTGTCATGACAGGATCCGTAAAAGTTAGACGAAGGGGAGCAATCAGAAGATAATTCATGGGCATCGTATTGCTGCGCTTGGTGGCAAATGTCGATAGACTGTCACAGGTGACATGCTGATGAAAGGGGCCGGATACTGAGAGTTGGAGAAGAATAGAAGAAGTCTTGCTATTGCAGTTGATTGTGCTTTGCTTGAATGTCAGTGGATATAGACATAGAAGGGATGACAATGGCAAATCGAACACATCTTAGAATCTTGAGCCAGGGAGTGAATGTGTGGAACACTTGGAGAAAGAATCGTCCTGCCGTTACTCCCGACTTAAGTGGGGCAGACCTCACCAATAGGGACCTCAGCGGCGCAGATTTCTCGAATGCCAATCTCAACGGAGCGAACTTCACTCACACCGTCATGATCTGCGTGAATCTCATCGGCGCCAGCCTCGACGGTTCAATTGGGCTGGGCTGAGAATTCATAACTAACATGGGAGCATAGAACCAACGATCGATTGCCGCGTTGAGCTTACTGAATCGTCAGCGAGGTCATCGAAATCGATCCCAATTCCGTTTTGTCATTAAAGAATGAAACTTGCTCCTTCTCTTCCTTGAGACCAAGAATGTACAGCAGGGGAATGAAGTGTTCCGGGGTCGGCACTGCGAGTTGCATTTCCCTGCCCAGCGAAGAGTAGCTCAGTAGCGGTTTATGTTCATTGCCCGACACGAGTCTCTTAATCATTTCATTCGCTGCGTTGGCCCAATCGAATCCGCCGGGTTTTTCCCAATCAGCCATGCGAAGATTGTGGACGACGTTTCCGCTTCCCACAATCAAGACACCCTTCTTGCGCAACGAAGCAAGTTCTTCTGCAAGTTCGTAATGCCACTCTGGCTGCTTGTTGTAGTCCATGCTCATCTGGATAACCGGAACATCGGCAGCGGGAAAGATATGCTTGAGTACACTCCAACAACCGTGGTCCAATCCCCACGCATGATCGAATTCCACTGTTGCCTTCTTCACTGTCCGCTTTGTCTCTGATGCCAGTTCCGGGCTTCCCGGTGCAGGATACTGCACGTGATACAGCGCGTTCGGAAATCCACTAAAGTCATGAATTGTCCGTGGCGGATTCATCGCGGTTACGAATGTACCATTCGTTTCCCAATGAGCTGAGATGCACAGAATCGCCTGCGGCTTCGGCAGTGACTTGCCCACGCGCTGCCAGCCCCGGGTGTATTCATTGTCGGTGATTGCATTCATCGGGTTACCATGGCCGAGAAACAGCAACGGCATCCGTTCTGTGCTTTTCAATGATTCGGACATCGTTTGCAAATCGTTCAACTTCATGCCTGCTCCTGTCAGTGGCAAGATCGCCAGTGATTTCAAAAAGTCTCTTCTCTGCATGCCGGTTTATTGCGTTGTCAGTGCATCAAGCAGCATGTCGGCAACCAGCTGATTTCCCGTTTCATTGAGATGAACTCTGTCGGTTGTGAGCACACCGCTTGCGCTGTTTGCCGTGTTGTGTGTCAGGTTGTACTCAACAAACCTCTTTCTGAAATCACATAGTGAACAATCG
>CAYJNF010000099.1:0-9815 GCA_964370915.1 uncultured Chitinophagales bacterium | reverse complement strand
CTGTAACGCTGAATCCGAATGTCACGTTATCCATCAGCCCCGCTAAGACACCCACGTCAAAGCCAACCCCGTAACCTGCTGGAGTTTGAAAGAGGTCCTGCAACGGATCAGCGACGCCATCGGTGTTTACCCTGCGCGCAAGCATTGAAACATTTCCGGAGATCGTTCCTTCAGAATTCGTTGTAAGCAACGATGAGAGTTTGTTTATCGAATAGTATCCGTAGCCCTGGACAAGCTTTATGCCGACACCTGCCGACAGGGATCGAAGAAATTCCGGTGCGGGGAGTGCAGTGCCATACGAAACCTCGTACGTTCGATGCCAATATGCCTCCGCGGCAACGCCGTCGATGTTGAAACTCGAACCCGGAGAATTTCCGTAGAGAAGCAGGCGGGCATACTCACGCGGGAACTCTCCGCCGGCAACGAGACCGTAGTCAACAGTAAACGCAACTGACTTTGTGCTATCAATGCGCAATGTGATGCCAAAGAAGCGCGCCGTAGCGTCAGCTTTCGTTGAGCCTTTGGGTCCTCCGAACACGCCAAGGATCTCCTGCTTCGCTGCATCGGGCAACGTCGACAGGGTGACGCCTTTCTTCAGGTACTTGGAATAGAGGTCGTAGGTGAGAAAATCGCTCGTAATATACGCGCCGATGGGCAGGACAGATAGTGTCATGACTTCGCTTCCCGTCCGGGAGAGGTTCGCCGGGTTTACACTCACAGCGTCGAGACCGTACGCAATCACGACGGAAGTCCGCCCCATTCCCATACCACGCACATTCACGCGATCGCCGGCTTGCGAAGGATTCACACTCCCAAGCAAGAGTTGAAGGGTCACCATCCCAAGTAAATAGTATCGCCTCTGCACAAAAACTGACATGCCCTCTTCTTCAAAACAAGAATCGTGACCCCCATGACTTCAACGACAAAAAGTACAAAATAGTTGCCAGCATCAGCCTTAATATTCATACAGACAAGCTTCATCACACAGAAATTCCGACAAACCCACCATTCCATCGGCATTGTCATGATTCGCTCGATGCGCGTGACAAACTTACTGCGCGCCAGTTTGCATGGGAACATCGGCGTACACTGCTTGCAGCACTTCACGTGAGGTCAAATTCTGCACCCATGCAACGACTGCAAGATTTGCGCGATCAAGTTTTTCCGGGCGAGCGCGCCACCCTGTAAAGGGGCGCCGACTCGACCATGACCGTTGTTTTGTCGGGTCGTCGAGATACTCCTTGATGCTCTTTTCCACATCGGCCAGATTCACCTTCTTGGTGACAGCCTGCTTTTGACTTGAGCGAATGATGGTTCCGTTTGCGCCGTCGACAAGCTTTCGAACGACGAATACATGTTTTGAGATTCCGTTCGATCCAGTGTAGTCAACGGACTTTTCCACCAACGCAACCATCAACGCAGGTTTCTCCGGTTTGCCTGTGTATCGGTTGGGCGAAATCATTACTTCAATATCCACGTTATCGTCTTTGGCTTGCACCTTCATGCTCAGATCGAGACGAGGTCTGTCTGAATCGAATTTTTGTATCGCATACCGATACACGCCAAATCGGTTTCGCGCGACTGTGCGCGGCCCGCCGCCAAGAATAGATTCTCTCCCATCAATGATGACCGTAGGCGTTCCCTGCCCTTCGCCCCACACGTACCTATCCCATGTTTCATTCGTGGTCATCGGATCCGGGCCGGGGATGTGGACGTGATACTCCACGATTGCCAATGCTGTTCGTGGATAGAATTCGCTCAACGCGTCAAACGCAACATCCGAACTTGCACAAGGTCCGCACTCGGCGCCCGTAAACAACTCCGCCAGCACGACTTTGCCATAGGGAGTTGTCGATGTGCCGTACTCACCCGGTTTGAAGTTGGCGTTGGCATTGCGTAGCGAATCGAGTTCCTTGTCGACGCCCTCAACCGTGCCGAATTCCTTTTTGTACAGATTCTCCAGCCGTTGTCTAAGCGTCTTGTCGTTACGCGGAATCAAGCCTTGCATGTAGGCTTCGATTGCTTTGCGCTGATTGCCAAGTGACTGGTGTGTTGTTGCAAGTGCAATCCAATATTTTGTTTCGTACGGATCCACCAGCTCCTGAATTGTCTCCAGATACGAAAGAGCTTCTCTGTATTTTTGCTCCGCAGAAAGAACCAACGACAAGCCGAGGTTGAAACGTATGACATGTTCAATGGACGATTTCTTGTCCAACGACTTCACCGACTCTGCGGCCCATTTCTTAGCAGTCGGAAGCTCAACTCCAAGATCGGACATGACAATTGCCGCATTGCTCTTCCCGGAGGTTAGTGCGACACCTTTCAGCGTGTCAATGTGGGAATGAACGGTTGCCATGATCACCGACCTCTTGAGTTCATCCCTCTTCGATTGCTCATTGTCGGCTTCGTCAATCCAGACAAGAAAGTCTTTCTTCGATTCCTGATCGGCCCCAAGAAACAACGCCTTCGCCATTGTCTTCAAAGCGTCGCGAAGCTTGCCGTTTTCCTTTTCGTAGTTTGCCAGATGCGAGAGGTATTCCGGGTCATTCTCATGTCCCACAATCGCGACACGCTGCAAGCGCTCCGCTTCCCCAAAGCGTTGGAGGCGGAACAGAACATAGGCTTTCGTGTCCTGAAATCCTGAGAGACTTCGCGAAGTTCCGGCCATCACAATTGCACGATCGATGTACGCGAGTGCAGTATCCAATCCCAACATGTTCAATGCGAGTGCATAGGCGAATCGGTTGTACGGGCTCACCCGATCTTCCGGCGGTAATGTCTGCAAAGAATTATGCGCAGCCTGCAATGCTCCCGCTTCGTTTCCTTGCTCGACGTAAATATCAAACAACGCATCATATGCGCGCGTCTTCAGCTTGCTCGATGGATAGTTCAGGACGAATTGCTCAATGGCCTTCGCCTTGTCTGCGAATCCCGGTATTGCTGTGGCTGAACGGAACGCAAGTGTGTCCTGCGCAGTCACGATGTTGCAGACAATAACGAGGAGGACTGCCGTCGATACAAGAAGTTTCAGCATGTACGTATCTCCTTGAATAAAAAAACCAACTACTTGTCTTCTTTCAATTCAAGATCGCGAAAGAGACTTTCGTGCATCAGTGTAATCTTCTTCGTTGCCGGAACAATCCTGATTTCGGCCTTAGCCGCCACTGCTGCCGGTGCAAGACAAATATTGTCATTGCAGGCCTGATAGTAAACCGTCACCGGAAGCATGTATTTCCCCGACTTGAGTCCCTTCACCACATCCAACTTCATCACGATTATGACCGAGTCTTCATAAACATCGAGCGGAGTATCTGAGAACCCGAACGTCCGCTCAACTCCGGGAGGATACTCTATCCTTGCCACCTGGAGGCCGGCTGGTGGTTTAGTTTCGATAGAGGTCGCCACCAGA
The DNA here is from genome assembly GCA_964370915.1 of uncultured Chitinophagales bacterium. GTDB lineage: Bacteria > Bacteroidota > Ignavibacteria > UBA10030 > UBA6906 > CAADGV01. The sequence goes on along the minus strand of CAYJNF010000099.1, from coordinate 6,406 downwards.
TTCTCGTCTTCCGGCTTCGCTGAGTTTATGTGCCAGCCGGATTCGATCCTGAGCACGACGGCAGCATAGCACGTTGTACCTGCATGAACACCATCTTGCGAAAGCACGACACGCGCCGAGACCTTCCCCGGCTTGTTCGATGTTTGCGCGCAAGCTGTGACGCCACATATCAGCACCATGGCAAAAGCAATCCCTGGAATTCTGCACGACACCTGATCGTGAAATCTGTTCATCAAATATTTTCCTTCCTCAAACCACGTACGTTGAATTGATTACGTATCACGTAGCTCGTATTGCGCGACAGAGTCACGCTGACTTTGCGAAAGTCTTCTGTTTCACCGGTGTGCATAACGCACGAACAACATCCCCATTGAACACATCTTCAGAGAATGAGAATGATGTACCTATGCACGTAGACAAAATTCCCGCGATCGGAAACTACTCGCAGAATTTTTACTGCGTACGCGTGTCTGCACGCAACAACACCGCTGCGTACGCGATATATATTATGTCCAGCTTCTCACACCAACTGCTCCAGTTCGCAACGTAGGCAATCACAAGGTACACGGGTTTTCCAAAGCCCACATCAACTCCTGATAAGATGCAGAGTCAAACATTCTTAGGAACATACATGATCTTCGCCTATCTCTCGCTCGGTGCTCTACTCTTTGCAGCTGTGTACGCGGCAGTACTGACGGCAAAAATCTACAGGCACTACCGAAGCTAATGCACCCAACACCCTCCCCCGCAATTCAATCCCCCACAATTTAACCACACTCTTTCTGAGGATATCATGCAAACCTTTCCCATCCTGTTCGCATATGTCATGCTCATCGTCATGGGATCGCTGACGTTGTTCGCGGCAATCAATACGTTCAAGTTTGTGAAGTACGAGCGCTAAACGCGCAATTGAAACCCTTCGACAGATCTACGCCCCCGTTAAGAGAACCCTGAGTAAACAGAGGTCATCGCGGGTGAGATTCTGGATCATATGGTTCTACTACTCTGAACGATAGAGATTGTTGCGTAGGATGTACTCCTCCACTTCTCTCGTGACCCAATGCGTTATCGGCTTATCGCGATGCAATCGCTCGCGAATGTCACGAGATGAGATATCGATACCCGGTACACTGCATATGGCTACGCGATTCCTCATGAGTGCAGGTACTTCTTCTACATCGAAGCCTGGCCGCGTCATCACAACTACGTTTGCAAGCTTCAGAATCTCTTCCGGTGATTTCCATGAGTGGAAATCAATGAGATTGTCCATTCCAATGAGAAGAAACAATTCATCATCGGGTAATTGAGCCTTGTGTTCGCGCAGTGTGTCGACGGTAAACGATACTCCGCCACGTCTCAGCTCTATATCTGAAACTTCGAACGCCAGATTTCCGTGAATCGCGATTCTCAGCATTGCCAGGCGATGCTCAGGCGAAACGAGATCCTGCTTGAGTTTGTGAGGGGGAATCGATGCAGGCACGAACACGATCCTGTCAAGTTGCAGCTCAGTGCGAACGTGATCGGCAACGAGTAAATGTCCGATGTGCGGCGGATTGAATGTGCCTCCAAGGATACCGACCTTCATGCAGGCACCTCTTCCATGTTCCGACCATTCGCAAGGGAACACTTCATCGGTTCAATCTCTCCGTGTGAACAAAGATGGCATCGCCGCACACAAGTTGATTATCGTTCCCCGATGTAAGGTTGTACAACTGGTATAGACTGAACCCCGAGGATCTCAGATAGGATTCCACTTCGTACATCAAACAGTTCTCTTCATAAACGCGAACGAACTCGACTTCTGTGTACACGAGTTTGGTTGATGTGCGCAGAAGACCCTTTGCGCCCTCAAGCGCACGAAGTTCGTGCCCCTGGAGATCCAGCTTCAACACATCTACGCTTCCGACGCCTGCTTCTTCGGCCCATTCATCGAGCGAAGTCAAGGTTACTCCTTCCTGACCAACATTCGCTGTCTGCCACGATTGATACTTCCTGCCTCCTTCTCCGACAGGAGAAAGGGAATTGGTGGAATCCTGTGCATTGACAAACAGCGTCTTCCTGTCCTTCTTTGATGATAATCCGATGTTCAAGGGCCGAATTCGTTGGTGGGCATGCTGCGCAAGTATGGCAAAGGATTTTGCAGAAGGTTCAAACGCATACACCATCGCTTTCGGAAACAGGTCCGCTAGAGAGCGAGCGACCTCACCATGATACGCTCCCCCGTCCACAACAGTATGAACAGTCGTGTTTGCCAGAAGTCTGGGCATGTCGTGAAAGGGATCTTTGATTTCCACGATCACTTTGTTGTAGCGTCTTTTGAGCTGACGCTGTATCAGTTGAATGAGTTCTTCTCTCATGGTTCCCCGGTTACGAATGGTTTGTTGGTCAGCAAGCGACGTTGAACTACAGTGCTTGAGAAACAAGCTCAAGGTATAGACTCTCGTACTCCTTCGCGATTGCCTTCCAGTTGAGGCTCTGAAGAAAGAGTGCGTGTCCTTTTTCAATTCGATCTCTGAATCGTTCCGGGTGAGCCGCATACTCTCTCACAACACCGATCGCTTCGTTTTCATTATTCACCAGACAGACGATGTCATCATAATCCTTTACGTTCCCGCAGTTCGTCGTAACGAATAACGTCTTGCTCGCGAAAGATTCGAACATCACCAGTGGTGAGCACTCAACCTGCGAGCCGAAAAGAAAGACGTCGGCGTCCATGTACGCATCAACCACGCCCTCGCGAGGAAAGTCCTCGAGATGAAAAGCATTTTGCCGCCATGCATCGAAGCGACATTGTGCGTAGCATTGTGTCAGCCACTTCTTGGGGGCAGGAACATAGGCACTCCCGATGAGCACAGGTACAACATCAAGGTCGCGGAGTTGCCGTGTTGACCGCCAAAAGAAATCGTGTCCCTTCAAACTGCTATGGTTGGAAACATTCAGAACAATCAGCCGCTCTCCGAGTCCGAATCTTCTGCGGAATCGACCACGACGCTCGGCGGTGAATTCACGGAGGTCCGCGCCATTCGGAATCACAAGCCCGTTTTGCAGACCATGTTGTCTTCCAAATTCCGTATCGATATAGTCAGGCGAAAGGTAGATTGCTTTGTCATACGACTGAAGGACCGCAGGCATCTGCCGATAATACTCGGCAAACAACGGATCGTGTAAGCGTGAATAGCCGCACGGCACCAGCACCTTCTTCATTCGGAGTGACGGAAGCAAGTCGAACACCAGATCCGTGCTCCAGATTTGTGCCGCATAGTTCATCATCACATCGGCATGCGAGCCACGAATGAAGTTCCGAAAACCCTCGGCGTCGCCACGGATCCCCTCAACAACATTCCCGGAGCAATCGAATGCGGCAATCTGTACACCGTTCAGTTCTCGAAAATTCCTCTTTGATGAAGTGCCGGTAACAACAGTCACGTCGTGGCCGAACTCGACGAGCTGCTCCGACAGTTGCTTCACGACTTCTTCGCTGCCGCCTGTATCGGGCGCGTACCGTTGGACTGTATGGAGTATTCTCACAGGACAAACCCCATGCGTCCGAAAAGATCCCTGAAACGAAGTTCGTACGTGTGCTCACGAAGAGTCCGTTCGTACCCTGCCCGGGCTATGCGTTCCCGCTCATCGTCGTGTGCAAGGTAGTACCGGATCTGGCCGGCCAAATCGCGCCTGGTCTTGAAGCACGCGATCTCCTTTCCTATCTCGTAGTATCGCTCAATGCCCTGCATGTAGTTGGTGAGAATAAATCCACCGCTCCCCGGTATCTCAAAATTGCGTCCCTTGATTTGTTGTTGCCCACGAAAGATTGTGTGAATATTCCATGAACTGTTTGCGAGATTGAGATTTATTTTCGATGCGTTGAATATGCAGATCATTTCCTCCTGCGTCACGCGTCCATTCTCCCATCCTCGTCCAAATGGTTGTATCGCAATACCCTGACTGCGCAAATAGTTCACAACACGTTTCCTGTTGCCGTGCGGCTGACCAATGAACGTCACGTCGTACTTCTTCTGTACGTCCGGCAGAAGTAGATAGTCGTAGTGGTTGCAAGCCCACTGCGTCAACAGCGCTTGTCGATAGCCGATCTTCTGATACCGCGGAATTGCCTCACTATCCGTCGTTGACACGTACGAAAAATGCGGCGCATAATGTCTGCTGAAATTTGAAAAACGCCAATGATCGTCGCAAAACCAGTTGTAGGTAACAAAGCGTTTTGTCAGCGAGGAGATTGTGTACGTGTCGATTTCATTTGTAAACAAACAAAAAAATATCAGATCAGGCTGTTCGCGCTCGGCTGTCTCCATCAGCTTCTCATTCATCGCCTCTCGCCCGAGTTCATGCATGATCGTCATGAAATCGAACTCAACAACCTGTGGAATCATTCGCTGGAGTGTGCCATAGAAGTTGGTGTATTCAAAACTTGGCCCCTGCTCTTTTCTCCCATAGTCGAAGTGCATGGCGACGTAAAGAATCTTACGCAGCGAATTTTGATTTGAACTCATAGAACTTGTCTTTGATTTCCCTGAGAAGGTCGTAATGATAGACGATCCACGTGAAGAGTGCTACAACGGCCAGCAACACAATCGGCTCAACGACAGAGAGAACAAGCAAGAAACTCGCGCCGGCAAAACAGATGGTTTGTGGCGTGAAGCTCTTGTCAAACGTGAAGCCTTGCTTCCGATACACCACCAGCACATAACCAGCCTGCGCCGATAACGATACGCCCAATGACACCGGGATGGAGTAGATTGATAGCCCGATGTGCATGCCAAACCACACACCCGCGCTATACAACACCGTCATCAGCACTGCCGAATAGAACCACTGCTTTTTCATTCCCATGGGCAAAAGAGCGAGACCAATTACCCATGAAAACACTTTGACGATACCAATCGTGAGCATCGCACCGAAATAATGTACAGCGACCTGAAATTCCTTTTTGTAAACAATCTGAAGCACTTCAGCCCTGAACGTGAACAAGATAATGATGATGGGAACAACAATCACAACGGCAACCAGCACTGTTCGTTGCAGCGCGTTTGCGACCGCCTGCTTGTCGTCAATCCGTTGACTGATAACCGGAAACAAATGCATGGACAGCCACGCCAGGGCGATGGTTGGGTACAGGTCTGCAATCTTTGCTACACTTTGCACAATGCCGTTTTCCACTTCTCCGAGCGCAATGAGGATGTATCGCTTTACCAAAAAGTCAGAAATGAACCAAATCGCTCCAACACCAAACGAGAGAAACGCAACCTTATACACGCTCTCGATTGCAGTCCGCACATGCAGTACCGTCATGGAAAATACAAAGTGCTTTCGCAGCAGGACCAAGCCAACGACCACCAGGAGTCCTTCGCTTATGACCAATCCGGCAGCCGCGCCAGCCAAATGAAACTGTGCAGTGACGAGGTAGAGAATGGGAAGAGCGACAAGCGAAGGAATGGTTTTGAAGAGAACGATCTCTCGCACTTTGCCCATTCCTTCCATCATCGCGAACAGACATGTTTCCAAGAGCATCAAGGGTGCTGAAAATAGAAGAATTGCGATTGGTACCGAGAATGCATCGCTGCCGGTAATTGCCACCGAGAGAATCGCTGGTTGCAGGGCGAGCATCGCGATAATCAGGGCGGTGAGCAGACCCGAAAGTCCGGCGGCAAGGACCGCAAGACGGGAAACCATTGCAGACTGTTCTTCTGCAGAACGTGACAGCAGCTGTGACACCAGTGTCGTGATACCAAGTGGAAGTCCGAAAGCAAACACCGTGACAACGAGACTCACCGATTGTTGTCCGAGCGACAAAACGCCAAAAAGGTTGAGCGACAGAAACGCAGCAAAGATTTTGTTGCGCAGAAGTCCGCTGGCAACACTCACTGTTGTCGCAGCGCCGTTGTACGCTATTTTCTTTATCATCTTCATGGGAAGAGATGATATGCCGTGCGGATGACTTTCCTCCCCCAGATGAGAGGATGAGAAATGTAAGCGGGATTCGAAAAGAGAATCTGGAGTTGCTTCAGCGCATCTCGCTGCTTCAATTCGTCGCTCAGACTGCCAGGCTGGCGTTGGTAAACCAACAGCGGCTCCGGCAGATAATCAATGCGAAGGGAAGGCGCAAGGTTCAGCCAGCAGTCGTAATCCTCGTAGCCTCGAAGCCGAGGGGAAGTACTGAACCGCTTGTTCCCAATAATGCGGCGTTCCACAAGGACGGAAGACGTAATAACAAAATTGTCCCTTAGCAAGTCGTGCTGCAATGTTCGGCCCGTGAACGCGTAGTGGTTCAAATAGAGCGGTCCACCTTCGCGATCGACATATGCATTCGAACATGAGAAATTGCATGCACGCTCTTTCAGTCTTACCAATTGCAATTCGAGTTTGCGTCGTAGCCAGCAGTCATCTGAAT
>CAYJNF010000098.1:0-9817 GCA_964370915.1 uncultured Chitinophagales bacterium | reverse complement strand
GAGTGGATCTCGGCTTCAGCCATCTGATCAACGCAGCTGCAAGAAATATGGCGCCGAGAATTGCCACAACGGACGAGCCGGCCGGAAAATCAAAGTGAGTCGAGAAGAAGATTCCGAAAAAACTCCCGACGACACTAAGCGCCATGGCAATGAAGACGAGACTTCCCTTCTTCCGTGTGAGAAGAATTGCAGCCACGGGCGGCACAACAATGTAAGAGAACACCGGAATGACTCCGCCGGCGCGCACCGCGAGCACAATCGCCAGCCCGATGGAAAGGTAAAAAAGAAAATTCCACACGTTGAAAACGCCAATGTGTTCAACCTGATGGTTCTCAAACTTCTCCGTCAACTCGAAGAATTGCTTCCGGAAGACAAGATGCAACAGCCCGATTGCCCCGAATACGGCTGCCATCACTTCAATTTGTGTCGTCGTAACAGTAAAGAGGCTGCCGAACAGCACTTCTGAAATATCCGCTTCGCCATGCGGCGCTTTTGAAATCAACAACACCGTTGCCGCACTCGCCACCGCGTAGACAATGCCAATGATTGCTTCCTGCTTGAGCCGCTTGTCTTTCACATTGATGAACGAAAGAAGAAATGCGCCAACCATCGTGAAAACAATGGAAATGATTGTCGGATCCTTCTCCACGAAATTCGCGCACGCGACGCCGAGCATGGAGATCTGTCCGAGCGCCAGATCCACAAACACAATTCCCCGGCCGACCACATGCACGCCCAGGTACGAAAGCAGCAATCCCATAATAATGCTGACTTTGAGCGCGCTGAAGATGAAATCCTGAGTGAACATATCGAGCATTGCTGTTCTCCTTCTTGCTTATTTGAGAGCGTCGACAATCTTGCCAATGTTATAGTCAAACAGATCGATGTATGTTTTGATGCTCTCATCCGCTCCAACGGATGTTGCCAGGGTAACGACTTTGCCCCCCGTGTTCCGCGCGACCAAATCGGCGGACTCCGTTTTGAAGTAGGGCGACGTGATGATCACTTTCATATTATCTCGTTTCATCTCGCCGATAACTTTCGCGAGTTGCGAAGGGGTTGGCGGAATGCCGGGCTTCGGCTCCAGAAAATCCATGATGTGCAAACCGAAACGTTGCTCGAAGTATACCCATTCATTGTGATAGGCGATGATCTTCGTTCCTTTGAACGGCTGCATCTTCGCAGTCCATTCCTTGATCTTTGTGTCGAGAGATGCTTCGAACTTCGCGAGATTATTTGTGAAGGTGGATGCATCGTCGCCATCGAGACGGACGAGACCATCGCAGATATTCCGGGCGATAATCTTTCCGATGGCAGGATCGAGCCAGTAATGTGGATTGCCGTAAATGTGAATGTCGCCTTCCGCCCGATTCACGCTTGAGGGCACCTGCTGCAGCGGAACATTCGCCGAGGCGTCGACATACCCGGCTCCGCCTTTCATAATGCCAGCGTTGCGCGCGCTGTTGAGAAGCGGCGGCACCCACCCGGTTTCCAAATCCAAACCGACCGTGACAAACATATTTGCTTTTGACAGTTTCAAAATGTAACTCGGCTTCGGATCGACGAAGTGCGGATTCTGAAAGCCGGTTGCGATAGCGAAGACGTCTACTTTGTCTCCACCGATGAATTCCGTGATGCTCTTAAGATCGGGCAGGGACGTAACAACTCGCAGCTTGTCCCTGGCATCCATCGGTTGCACGCTTAGCACCGGAATGAGAGCAAGCGCAGTGAAAAGTGTTCTCAGGTACATCTTCATTGAAGTATCCTCCTTGGGATGTTGGAGAAAATCTAATATGTATGCGCGCCATGGGCGCCAATCACGAACACCGACCGCAGAAGCACCTGATTGATTGTCGGCAATGCATTTGATGTTGTTGTCTTGAATTCCAATTCCACCTTTTGAAATTCCGTTGCGAGCCAGCCAAGCGTGCCTGAATATCCACGCTCGACATACGATGCATTGTCAGGAGTATTCGAATAATCAAAACGTGTCGTGAGGAACAAACGCCTGTCAAGCTGGTATGAGGCAAGTGCGTACATTCCCCACGAAGTGATTGTTTGTGTCGGAGAAATGCTCTTGCTGCTCGATAACGCTTCGAGTTGCAGCACAACGGATTGATACGTGTTGAATTGAAGAGGCTTCCATTTGTATGTAAGATCGATTCCGCCGATGACCGTTGAGAATACAGAATCGTTCTGACCGACCGCACAGCTCAATCCGAGTTCCAGCGTTGCATTGTCCGTGAGATCCCAAAAATTCTTCAGATGGCCGACGTACAGAAATCGATCAACATCACTCGACACAAAGCTCGGATTCTCCGACGGACCGCGTGTTGCCTCGATCGTCAATTCCTGATAGAACTCCCACGGATTCGGAACAAGCCAGCTCAGCGAGAATCCCTCATCATTCAATCCCTCTTCACCAAGATACCTGGCGTAGCCTGCGGGAACGTCGATGAACGGTAAAGCGTGCGGATGAAGGTTGTTGATCTTGCCGAACGTGCTTCGGAATTTTCCCACTCTGAGCTGAAGACTCGCCGGTAGATCAAGCGTGGTGAGATACGCTTCTTCGAGATCGAGGGCGAATGTTCCCGTTGCCGGGTCGCGCGAAACCGAAAGGAAGAAGTCCGCCTTCGCGTAAGGATCGACAAAGGATTGAAAGGCAAGCTCCGCTTCGTGAAATTCCGCGTCGAAATGCCTGCGTGCCGGCCACAGATAGGACGCGCGGAAATCTCCAATAACGCTCATGTTCGGATTTGTCGAAGGCGCCGAACGCACTGTGCTTGAAGCCGTCGGCTCTTGTTGCGGCGAAGTCGCTTGGGTGGACTGCATCTGTTGCTCCAATTGCCTGATGAGCACGGAATCGACAGTCGCGGTCGAATCCTGTTGTGCTCTTGCGAGCGCCCCAATAAGAGAAATCGACAGCAACAGAGCAAATACTCTGAGGACCATCGGTATACTTTCTTCAGTTTAAGGAAAATGAATTATGGAAGTGACGTTACGCGGCTGAGGCTGGTGGACCGCGTTTGCCCGAGTGGAGAATATCGGTGTCGAGGACTTGCCCTGCGATATCAGGGACGTAGACAACACCAACGTTGGGGACGCAAAAGGTGTGTGTTGTACGTGATTCTGTGGATAATCGTTGAGCGAACTGCGAGCATGCGAAACATTGGCGCGCATCTTCGACGGAAAGATGGAATTCCTTCGCGCCGCAATCGTGACTCTCCAATACCGGATGGGACTGCAGGAGGATTTGCATCTCATCGTGATGCGCGACCTCAATGAGCGCACCGCCCATACAGTACATCAGGAGAGCGAGAACGGAGAACGTATGTCTGGAGAACGATTGCATTGCAGAGACAATATAGGCGTTGAAGCGAAGAGAAACAATCTCGAATTGGGGATGCTGCTTTGTGACTACAATTGTGCACTTGGCCCGATTTGGCCTGCGCCTTCCGGATAAGGAGTCGCAGTCCATTCAATCAAGGGAGTTTTCCACGATTCGGTTTGGTACGGACATTGATATCCAACAAGAGGCTATTCACGGCATCACCATCCATTTTCTACGAGCAGATATGAAACGCCGAATCGCATACAGGCCCATCTCTTTGCTTTGCATTCTTCTCGTATTCCACGTGAGCCAGAACCTCAGCGCCCAACCGCCGGAGAGCAGTAAGATGATAGACCGACTCATTTTTCTTGGTCACTTCCCGGTACGCGAGTGGCTTTACGAAGGACCGGCCTTGATCGAATTCGAATGTCCGACGTGTGTGTCCGAGATTGACACGATCAAAGTGGACGCGACGACAAGAATCAGTTCTTTCGTCTATGATCAAAAGGGACGAATCGTGGTTCTTCAGGCCGGCACGGAATCGCGAGAAACTGTCACCTATGATCTGAATGGCATGATAACTCGCTTAGGCCAATCGTGGGAAGACGGCCGCTGGAAAATTCACTACAAGAGTCAGAGGCTCGAAGACGCTTATCGGGACTGGACATACTTTGCAGAAGGGAGCGTGGAAAATGATAGTACTTGGAGAGTCAGTGCACGAGTTGAAACGGAATTTGACTCGCTCGGACGCCGGATTCTTCGCAAGTACGAGAATAACTTTAGCCAGCCACCTGAAAAGCAACAACGGAGATACTCGTACAACACGAACGGATCACTTGCCGCGATCGTGGATGAGAACTGGCAAAATAGTGCGTGGGTAGCCTTGGAGAGGACAGCTTTTGAGTACGACTCAACTGAAAAACGTGTGCGCATTCTGCTTCAGGGCGATTCACTTGGCGCCTGGCGCAATTCGCGTTGCTCCGAAGTGTACATCAGTCCTGAGCAAACATCGGTCGTATTCCTCAACATGTACTGGAATGGATCTCAATGGCTCATGAGCGATCGTGAGATATATGCCTATCGCGCGGATGGCAGAAGAGACAGTCTGCGAAAAGAAACGTGGTCGGAAAGTGGCTGGAGAATATGGAGCAGACACGCCTATCATTACGGCTTTGACAATCTTTTGTATTCGGATGAGAGAGAAGACTGGAATAATGAAATCCGATCTAACGCCATTCGCCAATTCTACCGCTACGACGCAACAGGCAATCTCATCGAATGGCAGCGCTCCCGTTGGCAGGACACTGCTTGGGTCCCGTGGGGATTCCCGTCTCGTGGCTGGGAAGACAACAAGAGGAACCTGTATGGATTCTTCAGTGGAAGCCCGATAATTATTATCTACAAATCAAGACCGAACGGATTCGATTCTCGAAATAACGGAATCACGCAAAACTACTCGCTTCATCAGAACTATCCCAATCCCTTCAATCCGACGACAACCATCGAGTACGAGATTCCCGAAAGCGCGTTTGTAACACTCCGGGTTTTCGATGTTCTTGGTCGCGAAGTGACTACGCTTGTTAACGCGCAACAAAGCCCGGGCAAACATACGCGAACATTTGACGCCTCCAGGTTCGCGAGCGGAGTGTATTTCAATCGACTCGAAGCACGAACGCTGAATGGCGTTCCCCTGTTCACACAATTGAAAAAGCTGGTTGTCACCAAGTGATGGAGAGTGTCTCCATGTACAGCGCAGTGAAACCAGCACCGAGCTTGACGTCCGTGCCGTTTCCGGCCCGAGATTGAACAGTAAAGCAGCGTCAGACCGCGGCCTGCTCCGCGGGCTTCTTCCCAAATCGTGCGCGCACAGCCGGCGTTTGCCACAACCCAATCAGAATGCAGAGCACAGATACTCCCCACGCAGCGTTGGACAACGTCCAGCCGAGATCATACATCTTCGGCTCGAACTTGAACTCGACGCTGTGCGAGCCTGCCGGAACAACGACGGAGCGGAGAATGAAATTTGTCCGGTAGATTTCCGTTGGTGCTCCGTCGATGTAGGCGTTCCATCCTGCGGGATAGTAAATCTCGCTCAACACGAGAAGGGATTGCGCTGAGTTGTTGGTTTTAATTGTGATGTCGCGAGATTGATATTTTTCGACCGCTACGCTTGCCGTGCTGTCTGCCGGCTGCACTTCCTGCGCAAGCGGTTTCTCAACGACAGCGGTGACCGCCGGATTGAATTCGGGGGCATTCAACATGCTGAAGGTCTGATTGTTATTTGGCGCAACGACAGCGTTCTTCACGAAGAACGCTCGCGGCAATGCGCCAGCATTCTCGTACGTGAGCAATCGTTTCGCTTCGTCGGTGAAGACATGCTTGAACTTGTCGGGCGGCAACTGCCCGTTGGCGATAATGTACTTTGCGCTCAGCATGTTCACCATGTTCATGTTAATGGGGAAACTCTGATCCACACTGTGATACATGCAAGAGTCCAGCATCGTCTGATAAATCTTCAACTTTGCCGGACTGTAGCCGCCGAGAGATTGCAGACCGTAGTATTGGAACGATGTCTCGTGCTGGAACAACTCGCCGAGCGGGAAAATGCGGAAGAGACCGGGCTGCTGTTTCAAGAACTCCACGGTCGCATTTGACTGCAGACTCTGTTCGAGTTGCGCCTGCGGTTTTGGGTTGATGAAGCGTGCATCAATGACAAACAGATCGATGATCAGAATCCCAATCATCATTGCTCCGAATACCCCACCTTTGATCGTTTTGTTGAGATAAAGAATGATGGCGCCGATTGTTGCCCCTGTGATTGCAAAGAACTTGATATAATCTTTCCACAACAATTCCCACCGGATATCCTTCAGTACTTGCGCAGCCTGTGGTTCGTAGCTCTCTGTCTCTGCTCTGAACGTAAAGCCGAAGAGTTCAACAAGAGAAGATTTCATGATGAATCCCAGCAGCAGGATGATACCGAACGCGCCGAATGTGTAGAGCAATGCCTTCTTCAGCTTCGCGACGTTGACCTCCTTGCCGGCATGGTCGATGAGGAAATCCAGCCCGAACGCGCCGAGCACAGCAAATGTGAACGCGAGCAAATGCAAAATCATTGCCGGAGCGCGGAACTTGTTGAAGAAGGGAAGCGTGTTGAACAGAACTTCGTAGAAAACACCAAAGTGCTTGCCGAACGACATCAACAGCACGGCAACGCCGAGGATGGCGAAGAACCATGTTTTTGCATTTCGCTTGTAGATGAGTGCAACGATTCCCAGGAGAAGTGGTACAACGCCGAAGTACACGGTCGACGTGTTAAACGGCATCGTTCCCCAATACAATGGCAACAACTGATTTTGTCCCTGCCAGTTGTACGGATATTGCGACGAAAATCCAAAGAACGAAGGAATGATCAGTGTCAGCAATTCCATCGGATGGAAGGACCAGTTTGTAGCATAGTCCCACGTAAGTCCGCCCTTGGCGCCAACGGTGCCGCCGCCGCGAATAGAGAACTGCGAGTATTCATAGACCGACAGATAGATGTACGACGAAATGCACAACCCGACGACGAGCGCACCGGCAAACAACGCAGTCTTCGCGGGAATCAGTTTCTTGTTTTCCTTGAAATCGCGGATGATGTGATAGAGCAAGTAGAGACCGAGCACCATGAACACATAGTACACAATCTGTACGTGGTTGGTGAGCAAGAGCGTGCCGATAGCGACGGATAGAAGTCCAAAGCTCAGCAGATTTCGTTTCTCAAACAACACGTGGGTCAAAAGAAACGTCACCGGCAGGTAGCTCAGCGCCATAAGCTTCGAGCCATGGCCATCCGCTGCCAACCCGATGCCGTACGGACTGAGCATGAACGTGATTGCGCCCAACAACGCGGCGGCGCGCGACAGTTTCCACACGCGGAGCAACAGGAACGTGAACACGCCACAGAAAAGATAGTACACGGCAAACCAACTCCACTTCCGGTTCAGATACAACAGGTCGAGAACAGTGACAACAACTTTCTGCGCGTAGCTGACATCGTGCGGCAGGTAGTGCACATTGCCGAATGTCGGCATGCCGCTGAAGAACTGCGGCATCCAGAGGATATCAACTCCTTCGCTTTCCTTGAGGTCGTTGCCAACTTTTGCAATCGTCACGGCGTTTGCCGTGTCGCCGCCCGTTGCAAAGGCTCCATCATCAAACACAATTCCCCGGAAGAGCACGAGCGTGATGAGATAGAGAAATCCGATGCAGAGAAGATCTTGTTTGGTTGGAGAGAGAGACGAGAACCAGCCGGACTGTTTCTGTTCGCGTGGCGGAGAAACTCTTTTACTCTTTGCCATTGATGTCTTGGGTTGTTTTGAAAGTTAGATAAAGGAACATGTAACCCTCGCGGTTCACGAACTCTTCGGGTAACGTTTGTGACTGCCCGATGCAGCGAGTGCCCCTCGACTAATTGTTATACAACCACGGGCACAGTGCCGCATCCCTGAAATACTTCTACAAAGTCCCGAAGGGACGACCTGTTTGTAGCTCTGAATGGGCGCAAGTGTCGAGCTCCGTAGGAGCGACCTGTAACTCAACTTACTTCCGGGACGCGGCACTACCTACGTCTCTACAATGGAAAGAAGATTGTGAGAGAAACGTTCGCGGTCGTAATCCTTGAAGCGATCCCGTGCTTTTGATTGCAACGATGTCAACAGCGTTTGATCGGTGATGAGTGTTACGGAATGTCCGACCAGCTCGTCCAAATTTTCCCAAAGATAGCCAGATTCGCCGTGAGAGACAATTTCTTTCTGCCCGCCGCGATTGATGACAACGGGAACGGCGCACGCCGACATTGCTTCGAGCGTCGACATGCCGAAATGCTCGGCCCGTTCCGGATGGCGTCGTTCATCCACGCCGAAGCCGGCGGCATGCCAGAAGAGCGTCGCCTCGTTATAGTGGCGCTTCAGCTCGTCGTACGGGGTGTTGACATGAAAGTAAATGGGAAATCCGCGCGCCGATTCGCGCAATTGCGCAAGATATTCCTGTGACGCCGCGTCGCTGCCGCAACTGCCAACAAGCCGATACTGCCATGTTGTGTTCGGCAAGCGTTTGTATAATTCCTTGAATGCCTCGATCAAAATATCGTAGCGCTTGTCGTTATACAGACCGTGAAAGAATCTGCCGACACTGAGAATGACTCGCTCCTTCGTCGTTCCCGGAATGAAGAAGTCGTCGATCGCAGGTGAAAGAATGGTGGAGGGGACGTTGTGAATAATGTCGAGTGCGTCATGGACAAACTGTGAGTAGACCAGCACAGCCTGAGTCTCTTGCAGGTTGTTGAGAAGTTTCAAGCGGACAACATCCTTTCCCGCTTCCTTGAGGCTACCCCGAATCGCCTTCCACGCAATTGAAAGAACGGAAATCGATCCGTAGGGAATCTGCAACACGGCAAATGTTTGTCGTGCGTGCGAATTGAAGAATCGATAGTTGGTGATGTAGATGCAGATATCGAACTCGCGGCTCACAAGCTCGGCGGCAGATCTCAGCGCGTTCAGATCACCATCAACAAAACGGATCTTCGCATTGTCGATGTTCACCTGATAGTATCGTGAGATCTCCTCTTTGTCGAAAGCTGCTGCTTGTGCAATGATGGTGACATCGTAGTTGTTGCAGAGCAGTGTCTCGGCAATGGAGAGCATGTACTTCTCTCCGCCGCCGCGACTCGACCAGTACTCGGAATAGATCAGAATTGTTTTCGGAGTCATTTCTTTTTTGGTTTGCAAATATCCCTATGCCTGCTCACTTCGGCCCAAATGTAGTAGGTACTGATGGCTTGAAGAAGTGCAGGCGTGGAACGAGAAAGGACCAGAATGCAGTCACAACTTATGGCTTCTCTTCGCGAAAGTCAATGTGAAGGTCTGACGGAAAAAAATCAAAAAGGCATCCCCGAGAGGATGCCTTTCGCTCTGCATTTCGGCCAGAGTTATTTGTCGGAATCATTCATCTGCCGTCAATGAATGTACTCGCCTGAATTCGGTATTCATATGCGCTTCTCACAAGTGTCTCAGCGCAACAAGGTAAAGCTCTTTGTGTCGACACGGTTACCCACTTGCAGCTTATAGTAGTATGTCCCGCTCGCAAGGTGACTTCCGTCGAAGGTAACTGATTTCTCGCCAGGGTCGACTACTCGATACACGAGGGTCGACACCTCCTGACCCAATAGATTGAATATCTTTAGTGAAACGAATTCTTGTGTTGGAATGTGGAATCGAATCACCGTGGACGAATTGAATGGATTCGGATAGTTTTGCTCTAGACTTACGACTTGAGGAATGAAGGCCTGATCTGATACAGATAGGGATGTGTGTGGAGAGTGTGCGTATCCAAGTTGCCATGCTGTTGATGTTGCTGATCTCCCTGAATACCACATGTGAAATTTCCCTTGATAGTATGCAACCGAAAATGCACCCAACATTCCACCGTCCCAATCTCCCAAGTTGC
>CAYJNF010000097.1:6275-9829 GCA_964370915.1 uncultured Chitinophagales bacterium | reverse complement strand
TCGCCAGAGCCCTGATATCTGTTGCAATAGCGTTCTTTTCGTCGGCACCGAATGTACCGTTGATGAACCGTGTTTGCTTCTCTTTGACCTGCACGAGAAGATCGGCTACCTTCTGATATGCACCTTCGGCAACACCGTAGGTCGACTGCGCGTCACCAACGTTATCAAGTGCGGAATTCATCGAGCGAATGCGACCTTCCATTTTCTTGGAGATCACATAGCCTGACGGATCGTCCGCTGCTGAGTTGATCCGTTTGCCTGTCGACAGACGTTCTTGGTGCATACCGAGATCGCGGTTGATCGAGTTCAACGCTGTGAGGGCGTTCATCGCCGCGACGTTGGTATTGATTCTTGCGCCACCGGTTAATGGCATAACTACCTCCATGTAGTGTAGTGATTATGTTTCGGGCATCCTGCCCGTTGTTTGGGAGCAGTCAACTGCTCTATTACTGTTATCGGAGGCTGGAATTTTTTCTTTAGTGGCGCAAACTCACGGCGAGGCCTGCTGCAAACTTCGGTTACAGTCAGGTGCGAATCCGTGCAGAATTGAGGGTCTTCTTGGCTTTTGTCGAAGTGAGGGAAATCAAGCGGAAAGCGTAGGATGTCCCTGCATAACTGAAAGAGGAGATACCAGTGAAGATATCTCCCCTCTCATTGTTCAGACTGTGTTACTATCCCCTGAACAGCGACAGGAAGACCTGCGGAGACTGGTTTGCCTGAGCCAACATGGACGTTGATGTTTGCTGGAGTATCTGAAGCTTTGCAGCTTTGATCTGCTCCTTCGCAATATCAGCATCGAAGATGCGGCTTTTGGCTGCCTCCGTATTGGTGATTGCCGTGTTCAAGTTGGCTTCCTTCGCCGAGAGTCTGTTCAGCGAGGAGCCGATTGTGCCAATTGCAGAGTTCACTGTCACCAGACCAGTATCCACAGACAAACTGGAGACATTGGCTGATGTAATGCTTCCTGCTGCGGTCCCAAGCAGCGCAGCCGACGAAACGCTGGAGCCGAACGAAACGGTGAATGTTTCAGCCGCTCCCTCGCCAACCTGGAAGTCCTGCGAGTAAGTGCCGCTCATGAGTTGCACACCGTTGAATTTGCTATAAGCAACGATGTCATCGATTTCTGATGCAAGAGCGCCGATCTCTGTTGCGATGGCGTTCTTTTCATCGCTACCGAATGCGCCATTGATAAAGCGGGCTTGTTTCTCTTTCACTTGCACCAAAAGATCCGCGATCTTCTGATATGCACCCTCAGCAACACCGAACATTGACTGCGCATCGCCCACGTTATCGAGAGCCGACGCCATCGCGCGAACACGTCCTTCCATTTTCTTGGAAATCACATATCCCGATGGGTCGTCTGCCGACGAATTGATGCGCTTGCCTGTTGAGAGTCGTTCCTGATGCAATCCGAGTTCACGATTGATGTCCGAAAGAGCGTTCAGCGCGTTCATGGCTGCAACGTTGGTATTGATTCTGGCACCACCTGTTAATGGCATACCTACCTCCTTGTAGTTTATAGTTGATTGGGCATCCTTGCCCGCTCGTAATTGAGCTTGTTAGTTAGCGTGCTCTGTAGATATTATCGGTGTTTGAAAATTTTTCTTTAGTAAAATGAGAAGCTGTAACCACTTACAAATGAGCACATTACGGCTTGGCTATGGAATTTTTGCATGACCGTAACGGGAGTTTGAAGAAATGCTACAGGCAGAATGAAGAAATGTCAAAAAAAGGGAACCACCGTTTCAGGCGATCCCCTCCCCCATCCATCAACAACAAAATTATCGGAAGAGCGACAAGAATACTTGCGGCGATGAGTTCGCTTGCGCGAGCATTGCAGTAGAGGTCTGCTGCAAGATCTGCATCTTCGCAGCTTTGATCTGTTCCTTTGCAATGTCCGCGTCGTAAATGCGGCTCTTCGCTGCCTCAGTGTTCGTGATGGCAGTATTCAAGTTTGCCTCCTTTGCCGAGAGACGATTGAGCGATGCGCCAATACTTCCAATGGCGGTGTTTACCGATTGCAGTCCGGCATCGGCGGTCAAGCTCGACACATTTGCAGACGTGATACTTCCTGCCGTTGTGCCAAGCAGCGAAGCAGAAGAAACACTCGTCGAAAACGCGACGCTGAACGTTTCGGAACTCCCTTCGCCGACCTGGAAGTTTTGCGTATATGTGCTGCTCAACAGCGAAACGCCGTTGAATTTTGTTGCCGTCACGATGTCGTCGATTTCGGACGCGAGCGCTGAGATTTCCGTTGAGATTGCAGTCTTCTCATCCGCACCCATCGCTCCGTTCACAAAGCGTGTCTGTTTCTCTTTCACTTGCACCAGAAGATCGGCAACCTTCTGGTAGGCACCTTCTGCAACGCCATACACGCTCTGCGCATCGCCGACGTTGTCGAGTGCAGAGTTCATCGATCGGATGCGGCCTTCCATCTTTTTCGAAATCACATATCCCGACGGATCGTCCGCTGCCGTGTTAATGCGCCTACCGGTCGACAGGCGTTCCTGGTGCATACCAAGATCCCTGTTGATCGAGTTAAGAGCAGCAAGAGAGTTCATTGCTGCAATGTTGGTATTGATTCTCGCCCCACCTGCGAAAGCCATGCTTACCTCCATGTAAGAACAGTTTACGAATATGGGCTTCCTGCCCTTGAATTATTGAAGCAACCTCGCGCGGTTGCATCGCTCTCCCTCCATGCAAGAGCTGTGCCTTTGATTTAGGAAAATACTTCAGAAACTCAGGCGGGCGAAAGTTTCGCAGCAATTGCTGCAATTCGGTTCTTGAGAGGAGTGAGATCAGCCGTGGTCATTTGTGCCATCAATTCTAATTGGCGAAATGCAGAATTTACATCGCCCCGTTGCAGAGCAAGCTGCATTCCGCATTTGTGGAGTTCGAATGATCGAAGGTTCTTTTCTTGAGCTTCATCCACAACATGCTGGGCCTCACCGATGTTGCCGGCTTCCACGTGCAAGCGAGCGGCAAGACCAAATGCGTCTGCGTTTTTCGGCTCGGCGGCGATTGCTTGCTGTATAGATTGCATAGCCTTCGAATGCTTATTGCTCTTTCGATAGTGGGTTGCAAGCGGAAAGAAAAACTCGGTTCTCTCTGGGTGCTTCTCCGACGCCTCAAGAAGTCCTTGAATTGCGATACCAGAATCTTCCAGGAACAGCATGCAGCGGGCAAATCCTCTTGCGGCATCTGCAAAGTCGGATCGAAAATCGAGTGCGCGGGAGAAGTTCTTGGATGCAAGAACGTGCTGACTGGCTGACTCGTACGTCAACCCAAACCTCAGATAGAGATCTTCCTTTTTGATGTCAAGGTCTGATGCAATCTGATTGGCTCGGCGTGCTGCCGGCATCTGAAGCAGCTCCTCGATCTTTCGCAACGCCTCGATCGCCCGGTCAAACTCGCGCAGATCAAAATGCAACAGCGAGAGAAACCAATGGGCCATCATCTGGTTGGGGGCAAGCTGCAACGATTTCTGGCAGAGCGCAATTGCAGCCGGGAAATTCTTGCGCTTGACTTCGATTTCGGCCAGCAGATTGTAGCAC
>CAYJNF010000097.1:0-6265 GCA_964370915.1 uncultured Chitinophagales bacterium | reverse complement strand
AGTTTGTCGTTCGCAATTGCGCGCTCAAGTTCCGGCTGCGCTTCGTCGTATCGTTGCAGGACCACAAGACTGTTGCCGATTTGAAACTGTGCGTATGCGTCATCGGGCGATTCGGCGACCTGATTGCGAAGCAACTCCAGGTTCCTTTCCGTCTTTTGCTTCACAACGTCATAGCCTTGTCCGTAGCCAAGATGCTGAATCACCAACGACGATTGCTTGACGATCGCTTTTTGGCGAAGCAACGAAGGCCACAGCTGTTCGTGAACCTTTCCTTCAAACTTCACATTTGGCGATCGCCGGAAGAACCGCGGATAGGAATTTTCCTGGTTGAAATTTCCCTGGTGAAGCGAATGCGGATTCTCGATGAGAACGTTGTAGGCGCCAACGCTTTTGTCATTCAGGAGTTTCTGAAGCTGCTGTCCTTGCCCCTGCTTCAGGCGCTCATCCGCGTCAAGGTAGAGTATCCAATCGCCGTCGCATTGCTGAAGAGCAAAATTGCGCGCCGCAGAGAAGTCCCCGATCCACTGAAAGTCAAAGATCTTTGCGCCAAAGCGCGAAGCAATATCCTTGCTCGCGTCGCTCGATCCGGTATCGACGACGACAATTTCGTCAACGATTCCTTTTACGCTTTCGAGACACCCCTCAAGAAACTTCTCTTCGTTCTTGATAATCATGCTCAGAGACAGGCGAGGTTTTGACATTTGCTTATCGGATTTCATGGTCGCCTATGCTGCAGAACTATTTTCAACAACCGCCATCGTTTCGCTCTCAAGAGAGTTGTCGTTCTCCGTGAGGCCAAGGCTCTTGTTCACGTTTGCCAATCCGGCAATGGCTGTCTCATTGTCGGCGTCGTTCCTGATTGCCCATTCGTACATGGTCTTTGCGTGCGCAATCTGACCGGACTGGAGCAAGATCTCAGCCATGCCGGCACACGCATGCGAAGAATTCGGGTTGACATGCAGCGCATCTTCAAATGCAGTTCGTGCCGCGTCGACATCACCCACCGCAAGGTTACATTCTCCTTGCAGGTTGAGCACTGCTGCCAGAAGCTCGGACTTATCCATGCCTTCGATGCCCGCAAGTTTTCCTTCAATTTCTTTCGCCAACTCAAGGGCGGATGCAAAATCGTTTTGTTGAAAGCTGTCCGCTGCAGTTCCCAGGAGACGTTCAAAATGTGCATTCTCCTCGTGTGCAGCGGCTTCGCTCAATGCACTGTGCGTCGGTGGCAATCCGAGAACTTCATTCACCGTTACCAGACCACGCACCGCCATTTGGTTCGACGGATCGTTCTTGACTGCCCACTCAAACATTGCCTTCGCTTGCTCATCGAATCCTTTCAGATACAGAATCTGACCGATCCCTGCACACGCTTGCGATGACTCAGGATTGCCACGCAAGGCACTTTCATACGACTCCTTTGCTTCGTCAAGCATCTCCATCTGAAGATAGCAATCGCCTCTGAAGCTTTCGAGGTTTGCAGTAAGCGGCACTCGTTCTTCGGCTGGAACTTGTTGGTCCAACGTCTTCTCAACCAGACGAAGCACATGCAAAGTCTCATGATACTTCTTCTCATGATAGAGACGTCCAGCGCCAACGAGCAACTCAGACACTTGTTGAAGACCTAGCGCCGCGGAGAACCTGAAAATCGGCTTCGTCTTCAACAAATCCATCCGGTGCTTCATGGTTTCAAACGACTTTTCCCATGTCCAGTTCGAATGAGCATCGGAATTCGCTTTGATCCCGAGCGCAGCAATCGCTTCAGGATTATCGGCTGCATATCGCATGGCCGACGCAAGAGCAGCGCGATCAACTTCAAACATCCAGGGATAGTCAACCGTTTCCAGATCGCCAACCTTCTTTTCTGCAAGGCGCTTCGTTTCAGCTTTCACAAGCAGACTGTTCGTTGCATTGCAGAAATCAAGGGCGGCCCCGCCATCCGTAACAATGGCTGGAGTGCCACACGCCATCGCCTCAAGAATTGGCAGGCCGAATCCTTCACCGCGATACGGATGAACTAGAACATCGCACGCTGTGTACAGTCCTGCAATCTCGTCCTCGCTCAACACACGATCGATGTATTCAATTTCCGGCGCGTCCTGTCTTGATCGGATTTGAGATATCGTCCCTTTGATCGTCTGACCTTTATAGAATGTCTCTCCACCAAAATCTTTGATGACAAGACAAACATCATCCGACCTCGTAAAGGCATTCGTGTACGCTTCGATCAGAAGGTCGATCCCTTTTCTGAAGATTGTCCCTCCAACAAACAGAAAGCGAAACTTCTTCTTCGTCTTCAGTGAAAATGGCTTCACGCCCGAATGAAATTTTTGCGCGTCGATTCCCAACGGAACGACGACAACTTTGTTGGCTGGAACTCCGCTCGCAACATACACTTGCTGAACATAGCGGCTGTACACCCAGCACTCATCCACTTGCGTGGTGAACACATCAACCCATTCCTTCGGCAGACTGCCAAACTCCCACGGCTGGATCACGACCCAACGGCCGGATTCGGGTGGGTTCAAGTTCGGCGGCCAATGGTGGCGAACGTGAATGTCGGGATTCTTGATTGTGACATTCTCGGCAGCTTGAGTCTTTGCCTCAACACTTCCCGCTTCCGGCACAAACTCCTTGCGACCCACATGCAGAGAAGAAAACTCATGTCCGTTGGCAACAAGTCCTTTGCACAGTTCCCGATTCACAAGAGCAAGAGAACTATTGGCAAATTGTGGCCCCTCCCACACGACAGAAGGAAGTACCGCAGGCTTTGGGCCCGTGGTTACTTTGTAGAGTTGAGATGAGATCTGATCAACTCTTTCTGAAATTTTCTGCGCAACGACTTTCCAACTCCACTCGTTTTCCATATCGGCGCGAGCGCGCTCACCAATAGCTTTTGCTTCATCAGGATGTTCAACTACTCGCCGCAGAAGGGATGCAAAGTTTTCAACTGACGGCTGCGCCCATTGTTGGCCCCGGTAGAGGGAATTCTCCATCCGGTCGTCGATTGTCGTAACCCCATCAACATCAATCAGAAAACTGTTGGCGTCATTCATGAATTCAAGATTGCCGCTCCACCGTGTAGCGATCACCGGAAGTCCCATCGCCATCGCGGACATCTGCGGGCGTCCCCATCCTTCGCCGCGTGATGGCGCAACGTACACATCGGCCGCGGCAAACAACGCCGGCATCTCCGACTCTGCGACCTGGTTTCCAAGAACGATAATCGAAGCCACTTGCGATCTGTTCACGCCATGCTTTGACTTGAGATAGGAATCGATTCTTGACTCGATTTCCTGTTTCACGTTCTTGTTGTCGGTTGCATTCACGTGATACGTTCGCAGCACGAGGCAGACATCATCAGTCCGCTTGAATGCGTTCACCCATCCGTCGAGCAGAACGTCCCAGCCTTTTCGGTACGACCATTCGAACACCGAAAGGAACACTTTTCCCCGCACTCCCTTCAGTCTCATTGGCGCGACGCCCAGCCTGAATTGGTCGACGTCGATACCGCCAGGAATCTTCACCAGTTTAGTCGTCACGCCAGCGGAGCGAAATGTTTCAACATTGAAATCCGACGGAACCCATACTTCGTCCATCATATTGCAGCGGACAATCCAGTCAGCAGGCAAACTGTCCGTTTCAAACATAGATCTGCCAATGTTGTACGCCGCGCCCGGAACCCGTTGGAAAGCGTAAGCGGGAAAATGGATAACACTTATACAACCATTGACTGGCTGCTTTGCCAAGAGTCGATCGAACGTTTCGCGTGTGGCAACATCAAGTTGGTTTTTGAATTGCTCCGAGTGACGCCCAATCTCCCGCGCGACGACGTCGAATCCATGTTGTTGTAATCCGCCAATGAAGTGACGTCCTTCATCGGCATAACCGCTCGGATCAAAGAGTGCGGAGTGATAGAGAACCTGTGGTTTCGTCCCGGCGGGCAAAGCAATGGTGGGGGTCTCCTTAACAGCAACCGGTATCGCCTGCTGTTGGTCGGCTTTCAATGGGACCGTTGTTTTGATGCCAAGCATTCGTTCCCATATGGCAACCGTTTTTCGTGCGCATTCATCCCACGTAAACATCTTCGCTCGCAGCAATCCCTTCTCGCGTAATCCACGTCTTAACGATTCGTTCTTCATGAGATCCAGCATCGCCTTTGCGACAGCCGGTACATCGTCAGAACCAAACATCAGCGCCGCATCACCAGCAACTTCCGGAATCGACGTCGCGTTGGATGTAATAACCGGGCATCCTTTTGCCATTGCCTCAAGCACGGGGAAACCGAATCCCTCATACATCGACATGAACACAAGGGCACGAGCTTCGCTGTACAGCACTTCGAGATCCTCTCGCGCAATGAATCCGGTGAAGACGACATTCTTGATTTTGTTTTGCTTTACATAGTCAGCGTACGCCTTAATATAGTACTCCATCTGTCCGACCACCACCAATTGGCATTTCGTCTGACGGGAACACTCGACAAACGCTTTTAGCGTTGTATCGAATTTCTTGTGAGGATCAAGCGCGCCGACGTGAAGGAAAAATGGTTTTGTGATGCCAAAGCGGGCCTTCACTTCTTCAACTCTTTGTACTGTAATTTCGGCCGAGGCAGCAGCATTCAATCCCGCCATGATCACTTCGATACGCTCCGCCGGAATTGCCGCTTTAGAAACAAGGTCGTCCTTTGTGAACTTGGAGATCGCCAGAATAGCCGCATTGCTACACTTCAACTGTTCCAAGCGTTGGTCGTAGCTTCGCCGTTGTGCTTCGGGCCATGATTGAACGTAGAGTAGCTTTGGGGTCAAGTCGTAGAATGTCACAGTAGTGTTGGCGGCTTTGAAGAGGCGATACGGGGAATCAAACCCACCGAGAATGTTCATAGAGTCGCAAACATGAACAAGATCAACTTCAAGACTCTTGTACTCGTCCACCGATTTGAATTGGACATTCGGGAGGGCCAACAATGGATCGAGACTTCTGGGAACTTCCCCCGATTCTCCGAAGAGCACGAACTTCCAATCTTGCCTGAGTTGAACAGTGTGCAGAAGGTGATACAGTGAGTAGTGACCGATTCCACGGACAACCGAATCAGAGTAATAGAAGGTTCTAGCATCAATGCCAATGCAAGGCGAATTGGTACGCTTCCTTGCTGCGCTACTGCCGTAGCAGTCCAATAATGTAGATGCTACTTGTTCATATGAATTCTTCGCTATGAAGTCGTCCACTTGTTCTACTAAATACGTTCGTAGGTCCGGTTTTTCAAAAATTGAACAGATTGCTTCGTCAAGGGGCAGACTGTCAGAGAGCTGAAGGGTGCAATCAGCCAATGCTTTGAAGGGAGGCATGGCTGTCGTGATAATCGGCCTTCTGTGCGACAACGCTGATGCGACAGCCGCCGACCCTTCATTTCGATTTATTTGATAGTTCATCACGATGGCGTCAGACGCCAACAAGTATTTACTAACAACTTCATCTGGAACATAGCCATCAAGCAAGTGGACTCTTTCGGCGACTCCCAACCGTGCCGCTTCTTCTATGCAGAGTCGTGGGTTTTGAAAACACTTCGGGTTTGCAGGATGTCCACCACCCACATGGAAAAATATTGCATTGTGTTTTCTTGCAATCGCCGGAAGCGATTTGATAATCTCTGCAATTCCTTTATGAGGCTCCAAAAATCCAAACGAGGAAATAACCTTGATGTCGTTCGGTAGGTTCAAAGCCCGTTTTGCTTCCTCAGGCGAAATGTTTATTTCCCGACGATCACGAACTCCAAGAGGAAGGATGCGTATTCTCGAAATGTCAGCTCCTTCGCCCGCTAGACGAACCTTGTTCTGTTCAAGGTGAACAAACGAAAGGGTTGACTCGTTGACTAGGTTTGCGCAATGTGAAAGCACTCTTTCTACGGAATGAAAACTGATAAAGACTTTTACGCTAAGAGATCTGCATTCCCTTACAAAACCAAGAATTTCTGTATGTTCAAAGATCCCGTCCTGAAATTGTATGTGAAGGTTTGAGATTCCACACTTCACAATTGCATCCAGTGCATGATCAAAATTCTCGCCGTTTCTCCGCCAGCAGCGGATCACATAAGGGTCATCCGGCCCCCTCGTCGGAACACCGGATTCGGACAGCACAAATATTTCTGGATCGAAACTATGGGTCTGAAGTGTTGCATCTTGGAGAGCCGTGACGATGGCTTCTGTGTGAGAGGAAATGCCACATATTTGATTATAGGTTGAGAGAAAAGCGATTTTCTCCCGGGTTG
>CAYJNF010000096.1:0-9832 GCA_964370915.1 uncultured Chitinophagales bacterium | reverse complement strand
GCTTCGTCTTAAACCGACGTCCAAACCGCGGTCTGGAAACTTGGATGAAAATCCCTACCGCTCCACCCTGCGGATCATAGACGAATCGTAGGATGGAGCGTTGAGATTTTGTTTCGGAGGTTTTCGACCGTATCTGTTACGTCGCCTAACCTCACCGCGCGAGCACAAGCTTTCGCGTGGCAATGGATCCTTCGGCTTCCAGTCGGTAGACATAAATTCCAGACGACATCTCCGCGGCATTCCATTGCGCGGAATGAACTCCAGCCGGAAGAATTCCATCAACCACCGTCGCGACCTCCTGACCGAGCAGGTTGAAAATCTTCACCGAAGCATGCGATCGGGTTGCCAGCTCAAACGCGATCGTTGTTGCGGGGTTGAACGGATTGGGATAGTTCTGGTGAAGTGCAAATCTTTCAGGGATTGTCTCGGTCACGCCGGATGTTGTGGTGTAGTTTACGGTGAGCTTCGGACGATTGGCGGGGACGATATTCTCACGCGTGTCGAACCGCTTGGCGTTTCCTGCCGCAGCCTCGTTGCCGATAATTATCCACCCGAAGTTGCTCGATGGCGTGGTCAGCCATTCCTGTACATCGCTCACCAGAGCCGAGGTCGATCCCCATGTGTAGAAACCAGCAAGCCCGACTGTCTGACTGGCGCTCGCGGCGGGAGCGTACGTGGCGCCCGGACTTGACCACACGGCCGAGCTGAAGAAGCGATGGAGCCACGTCGCATCATTCGTTGCCGCCGGTGCACCGCCTCCCTCATTGCCGTTCGCGTTAGACGAACCTTCTCCCCAGTCCGCAAGCACGCGATGGACATTGACTGTTTGATCGCCCGAGTTTGAGCGAGACATGTTGAGCGTGAGCGTGACACTTGTAATGGTTGCGTTCGAGGGAATCTGTCCGACCAAATTAAACGAGACAAGTCCGCGCCTGATCGATCCCGTTAGCTGATTGGATCTCCCGACAAAAAAATTCTCACCCGCGCCGTTGCTCGTCGCACCCGCAGCATCTTCGTACAAGGTGTTGTCCTTGCTCGCCTCGATGGTCACCGGCGATTGGGGGAAGGCCGTCGTGAGCATCGCAAATCCAAGGAACATCCCCAGCATCAGGCCGAGTGGCCGACGCAAAATCCAAAGTCTCATACCTATACTCCTCAAATGGTGTTGAAATTGGAACATCGTTCAGGTTCTTTGTGGACCAATTACCACGTGGCAAGAATGCTACACACACCTAACTGGAAAACAGGAATCCTCTTCGATTAGTTGCCTGATATGAGAAGAAATGTCTTTGTCTATGGGGACGAAAAAGGGGGGGACGAAAAAAGAAAACCGCCACCCACGAATTGGGAATGGCGGCAGAGGATTGTAAAGGACGGTGCGCTATTCTGTGTACTTCTTCAATTCTCTCGATTCATTCTTGCTTGCAGGCTTGATGCTCACGGCTGCGCCGCCGCCTGATGCGAGACGCAACTTCAATACGTTTTTGCTATCGACAAGAAATCGTTCAATCGTGTACGCCATCGGATTCTTCTCCCAATGCGCACTCTCCGCGTCGCGATAAATTGTCGCGGTGTACGTTTGCTTGGGATTGAGAAAGGTTAGTTGAGCCGTTGCGGTGCGAGCATTCTCGTCGGTGATCGCCCCGAGGAACCATTTCTGCGCACTCTCCGCCACTCCGCTCTTGGCTCTTAGCCCTTTGCTCTTTGCCTGTCTAGCGATAGTCACATACTCCCCCGGCTCCGCCTCGAGAATTTTCGTATCGTCCCAATCGACAGCAACATCTTTGATGAACTCAAATGCGTCGGGCCTCGCCTCATAATTTTCCGGAAGATCGGCAGCCATTTGCAGCGGACTGTACATCGTCACGTACAACGCAAGCTGCTTGGCGAGTGTGGTGTGTACTTGCTCCTTCTTGTCTTTGTCGTAGAATCTCATCTTGATCTCGAAGATGCCCGGCGTGTAGTCCATCGGTCCGCCCAATAGACGCGTGAACGGCAGGATCGTTTCATGATCGGGCTTGTTGCCAACACTCCACGCATTGAACTCGTTGCCGCGCGCTGCTTCGCACGCCAGCCAGTTGGGATATGTTCGTTGCAGGCCAGTCGGCCGGACCGGTTCATGCGCATCGATCATGATCTTGTATTTCGCCGCCTTCTCCGCAACACGGACGTAATGGTTCACCATCCACTGACCATCATGCTGTTCGCCACGCGGAATAATGCGCCCCACATAGCCCGTCTTCACCGCATCATAACCGTGATCGTTCATGAAGCGAAATGCATCGTCCATCCTCCGCTCGTAGTTGGTTACCGAAGCCGAGGTCTCGTGATGCATAATCAACTTCACGCCTTTTGATACGGCATACTTCTGCAGCTCGTCCACGTCGAAGTCCGGGTACGGCGTGACGAAATCGAACACCTCTTCCTTCCATTGTCCGAACCAATCTTCCCATCCTACATTCCACCCTTCAACCAGCACGCCATCGAAGCCATGCTTTGCCGCAAAGTCGATGTACACTTTGGTTCGCGCTGTTGTCGCTCCGTGATGTCCGTTTGGCTTCAGGCTCTTCCAGTCTGTCTCGCCCAGCCGCACGTTGCTGACATCGGCATAGTTCCACGACGACTTGCCGACATGCATTTCCCACCAGATGCCGACATACTTCACCGGCTTAATCCAGCTCACGTCCTGAATTGTCGACGGCTCATTGAGATTCAAAATCAGCTTCGACGCGAGGATGTCGGCTGCCATGTCGCTCACCATCACAGTCCGCCACGGAGTTCTGCAGGGGGCCTGCATGTAGGCCTTGTTCCCGACTGCATCGGGAGCAAGTGTGGAGCTCAGCGTGAACGTCTTCTTGTCGATGTGCACACACATCGCCGGATAGTTCACGAGCGCTGCTTCGAAGATGTTGATGTACAACCCATCCGCCGACTTCATCATCAACGGCGTCTGTGCATAGTCGGTCCCAATCACCGACCGCGAGAAGATCTCGCCGGCCTTTTGTCCTTCTCGTGCATCGATCTCGCTCAGCTTGCTTTCGTTGTACGCATATTCATTTGTATCGAAGTCGCCCGGAATCCAGAACGCCTTGTGATCGCCGGTGAGATGAAACTCCGTTTTCTCATCCGCGATGGTAAAGTAGTTTAGATTATCCTGCGCTGCGAACTCGTATCGGAAGCCGAGGCCTTCATCGAACAAACGAAATGTAATTCCCACCGCTCGATTCTTCACATCCGCTTGCTGAAGGGTTACCTTCAACTCGCGATAATGATTGCGAACTCTTTTCACTTCGCCCCAGACGGGTTCCCACGAATCATCGACCAGCGATGACTCCACCCTTGCGATCGAGAATCCTTTCAGGAATGATGGCTGTTCCTTCACCTCTATACCCATCTTGCTTGGAAGAATGACCGGTTTCTTGCCAAAGGTGAGAGCATATGTCGGCTCACCTTCAGCGTTCAGTGAAAACGTCAGGGTGAGTTTTCTTCCGGGCGATTGAATTGTTTGGGCGTTGACAGAAATACTGATGAGCAGGCTCAACAGTAATATGGTTTTCTTCATTTGCGTTCCTGACGGTGATCGTAACATGTGTAGGTGTCCCAATTGTCGGCCAACAGAATGTCTTTTATGCTGTCCATATTTACCCCCAGGAGTCGTGCCAACATATGGGCCATGGTTTGATTCCACCTCGCTTAAAAAAGAACCACCACACACAAATGATGTGTGTGGTGGTCTTTGTCACTTCTTCTTTCCTTTTGCCTTCGTCCGGGGCTTCTTCTCCTTCGCACTCGGTTTCGATACCGTTTTCTTCGAAGCAGGTTTGGTTTCCTTTTTCGCGGATTTCAGTGGCAAGGTTTTCGGCGGCGGCTGTGATTTTTCTGCCTTCTTCAACTCCGGCACTTCCGTTTTCGCTCCAGCTTTCGGTGTGGGCTTCTTCACCTCAGCCTTCTTCGGCGGCACTTTCTGTTTCTCTGCTGGCTCAGGTTTCACCTTCTCCATTTCTCCCTTTCGCCCCTTCTCCGCCTCACCTTTCGTCTTTGCCTTCACCCCCTCCCCATTTCTTCCACTCTCACCATCACCCTTCTTCGCCTTCAGATTTTTTTTTTCGCCTGTCCGTCCTGCTTCATCTTTTGGCGGGTTGTCGTCGAAGAGGTTTTGTTGATCGCTGTCGCCTTCGTCGGCAGGTTTTGCACCGTTGCCGTTTGCGTCCTCTTCTTCAGAAGGAACGGCCGCAACATCGGAAACCTTGTCGCCCTCGGTGAGCTTGATCAGACGAACACCCTGTGTATTGCGCCCGGCAAGGCGGATATCCGACGCATGTTGGCGAATGATAATTCCATTGATCGTCACGATCACCACATCATCCTTGTCCGCCACCTCCTTGATCGCGATCATCCTGCCGGTCTTGTCGCTCGCCTTCATCGTAATAATGCCCTTGCCGCCGCGATGACTGACACGATAGTCTTCGGTCTCGCTCCGCTTGCCAAAACCATCCTCGGTTGCAACAAGAATTGTTGTACCAGCGCGTCGCAACACCACCGCGCCCACAACCTTGTCGCCCTTCTCGAGCTTGATCGCCCGGACGCCACCCGCGCTGCGTCCCATGACGCGGACTTCGTGTTCCTGGAACCGGATCGCAACGCCATCTGCCGTTCCGATCACGATGTCGTTCTTGCCATCCGTCAGATGCACATCAATGAGCCTGTCTTTCTTGTCGAGTCCGATTGCACCGATGCCGGTCTTGCGCGGATTGCTGAACTCCCCGAGCGCTGTTTTCTTGATGATGCCTTGCTCCGTTACCATCAACACGTTCAGCTTGTCCTCGAAGTTTTTCACGGCGACATAGGAAACAATCGTTTCGCCCTGTTCTTTCGAGATGAGATTGGCAATCGACTTGCCGCGCGTTGTGCGGCCACCCTCGGGAATCTCGTGAACCTTCAGCCAGTAACATCTCCCCTGGTCGGTAAAGAGCATGATATGTTCGTGCGTCGACGCAATAAACATCGCTTCGATGAAATCATCTTCGCGCGTTGCTGCACCGGTGGCGCCCCTGCCGCCACGAGACTGCCTGCGATAGCCGCTCACCGGCATCCGCTTCACGTAGCCGCTATGGCTGATCGTAATAACGACTTCCTCCTCGGCGATCGTATCTTCGATACTGAACTCTTCTGCCTTCATCACAATTTCCGTGCGGCGCTCGTCGCCATACTTTTCTTTGATCTGCAGAAGCTCTTTTTCAATCAGCTGCATCTGCAACTTCTTGCTGGCGAGCAGCGCCTTAAGTTGCTCAATCAACTTGATGATCTCGCGGTACTCTTCTTCGATCTTCTTGCGTTCCAGGCCGGTGAGGCGTTGCAGCCGCATATCGAGGATGGCTTTCGACTGGATTTCCGACAGCTTGAATTTCTTCATCAAGCCGTTCTTCGCAGAGTCGTAGTCCCGCGAGGCGCGAATCAACTTGATGACCGCATCAATATTGTCCAGCGCGATGATGTAGCCCTCGAGGATGTGGGCGCGTTTTTCCGCCTCGTCCAGCTCGTACTTTGCGCGGCGCACAATCACGTCGTTGCGATGCTTGATGAATTTCTCGATCAGATCACGCAGCGTCAGGATCTGCGGTTTGCCGTCCACCAGCGCCAGCATGATCACGCCGAACGTGGTCTGCATCTGCGTGTGCTTGTACAACGTGTTCAGCACAACTTGTGCATTCGCTTCCCGTTTCAAAGCGACGACAATACGGAAACCGTCACGATCGGATTCGTCATTCACGTCCGAGATATCATCAATC
The DNA here is from genome assembly GCA_964370915.1 of uncultured Chitinophagales bacterium. Classification (GTDB taxonomy): domain Bacteria; phylum Bacteroidota; class Ignavibacteria; order UBA10030; family UBA6906; genus CAADGV01. Next base: position 4,043 of record CAYJNF010000096.1, on the reverse strand, counting down.
TTCTTATCGTTGATAAGGTCCGCAATGCGCTCGATGAGAGTTGCTTTGTTGACCTGATACGGGATTTCAGAGACGATAATACTCTGCCGGTCTTTCTTATCCGTTTCAATTGTTGCTTTTGCGCGAACGATGATTTTGCCTCGGCCCGTCCGGTACGCGTCGCGTACACCCTCATAGCCGTAGATGATGCCACCCGTCGGAAAGTCGGGCGCTTTGATGTGCTTCATCAGCTTTTCGGTGGTGACGGTTTCATCCTTGATGTACGCGATGCAGCCATCAATCACTTCCGTAAGATTGTGCGGCGGAATATTTGTCGACATGCCAACAGCGATGCCGCTTGTTCCGTTGACGAGCAAATTCGGAATCAGCGCCGGAAGCACAGTCGGCTCTTTGAGCGTGTCGTCGAAGTTGGGGGCGAAATTGACGGTGTTCTTCTCGAGGTCACGCAGCAGTTCTTCGGCGATACGTGAGAGGCGGACCTCGGTGTAACGCATGGCCGCCGGAGAGTCGCCATCCACGGAGCCGAAGTTTCCCTGGCCGTCCACAAGCGGGTAGCGCATGGAGAAATCCTGCGCCATACGCACCATCGTGTCGTACACCGCGCTGTCGCCGTGCGGGTGGTACTTGCCGAGCACTTCACCGACGATGCGTGCAGATTTCTTGTACGGACGGTTCGCTGCAAGTCCAAGCTCCTGCATGCCGAACAGCACGCGGCGGTGGACCGGCTTCAACCCGTCGCGCACATCGGGGAGCGCACGCGCGACGATGACCGACATCGAGTAGTCGATGTACGATCCGCGCATCTCATCTTCAATATCAACAGGAACTATTTTTTCGTTGAGCGTTGCCATTACGTATCCTTCTTCTTTCCAGATTCCTTCAATTTCTCCAGGCGCTCCAGGTCAACCAAATCCTGAGGACGACCCGCTGCCCGCTTCATTGCAATCAGACCATCAAGTGATGGAACAAATACATGAACACCCATGATTGTCGTTTCCACGCGACTAGCCCATGCGTCATCGAAACTCATGCCAGCGACCTTTGGATGCGTATCGGCTTGTTGCATAAAATCTCTCAGCAAAACTTTCTTTGTCAGGACTGTCTCCAGCGGTAAATCTTGTATTCCGTCATAACCTGCCTTTTGAAGCGCGGTCACAACCTTCTGAGCATTTCCCTCTGTTGGCTCAAACAAAATGTCAATGTCTCTTGTGAATCGCTCGTATCCATAAGCTGGCATCGCCCATGCCCCAACAACGAGAAACTTAGCATTATGGTCTGATAACGACTGAAGTATCGTTCTTATATCCACGTTCTTGAATAAGGGCTAGTCCGTCTTTCACCAGTTGGTTCATAATTTCGTACCGTTCCACTGGTGTGAGTGACATTTGAAATTCCAATTCAAACTCGAGTTCTTTCTCGGGGTCATCGCCATCGACCGCAAGAATGAAAGTCTTGTGCTTTCGAGTGGAAGCCATGCTTACACGTCCAGGTTTCTCACATACTTCGCATTCTTCTCGATGAACTGCCGGCGCGGCTCCACTTCATCACCCATCAAAATTGAAAACGTTCTGTCCGCGTCTGCCGCGTTTTCGATGTTCACTTGCAGAATCGTCCTCGTCTCGGGATTCATCGTCGTGCCCCAGAGCTGTTCGGGATTCATTTCACCCAGGCCTTTGAAGCGCGAGATGATTGCGCCGCTTGGCGTTACCACCGCGCCTTCTTCAGGAAGCGCCTCCCCATCGTCAGCCACCTTGAGATCTTCCTTCTTTCCGCCAAGACGTTTCAAAATCTCATCCCGCTCGTCTTCATCGTACGCGTAAAATTCTTGCTTTCCCTTTTTCACCTTGTAGAGAGGCGGCTGCGCAATGTAGATGTGACCCAGCTCTATGAGCGGCTTCATGTGCCGGAACAATAACGTCAGGAGCAGCGTACGAATATGCGATCCGTCAACGTCGGCGTCGCACATGATGATGATTTTACCGTACCGAACTTTTTCCGGCGCAAACTGATCGCCTACTCCGGTTCCGATTGCGGTGAAGATATTGCGGATCTCTTCGTTCTCCAGAATCTTGTGCAGACGCGCCTTTTCAACGTTGAGGATCTTTCCTTTCAACGGAAGAATTGCCTGAAACCTGCGGTCGCGTCCCTGCTTCGCGCTTCCGCCTGCAGAATCACCCTCGACCAGGTATAACTCACAGTGTTCCGGATCGCTGATGGAACAATCCGCAAGCTTTCCGGGAAGTCCTCCGCCACTGAGTGCATTCTTGCGACGCGTCAGATCGCGTGCCTTGCGCGCTGCTTCGCGTGCTTCCGCTGCCTGCAGCGATTTCTCAAGGATTCGTTTTGCATCGCCCGGGTTGTTGTCCAGCCAATCCTGCAACGCGGGACCAACCACGCCTTCCACGATGCTCTTCACTTCACTGTTGCCGAGCTTGGTTTTGGTCTGACCTTCGAACTGCGGCTCCGGAACCTTCACGCTGATGACGCCCGTGAATCCTTCCTTAAAGTCGTCGCCGGTGAGTGAGATACCACCTTCCTTCAAGATGTTGTTCTTGTACGCGTAGTTATTCAGTTGCCGTGTAATGGCAGTGCGGAAGCCGACGAGATGCGTGCCGCCTTCATGCGTATTGATGTTGTTGACGTACGTGAAGACATTCTCGCTGTACTGATCGTTGTATTGAAACGCCGCCTCGACTTCCACGGTGCGTCCGTTCTCATCTTTATCCTTGCCTTCACAGTAGAAGACTTTCTTCATGATGGCAGGGCGCGTCGCATCGGTGTACTTCACAAACTCCACAATGCCGCCTTCGAAGTGGAACGTCTCTTCCTGTTCTTGCTTCGAGCGCAGGTCCTTCAACGTTATCACGACGGTGCGATTCAGAAACGCCAGTTCGCGCAATCGTTCTGCAATCGTATCAAACTTGAATGCGCGGTTCTTAAAAATCGATCCATCGGGAATGAACGTCACCGTTGTTCCCGTCTTCCCACTTTCTGCTTTGCCGATTTGCTTGACCGCTGCAACCGGATCGCCTTTGCGATACTCCTGAAAGAAGACCTTACCGTCGCGCCGGACTTCGACCTTCAACGACTCGCTCAACGCGTTCACCACGGAGACGCCAACGCCGTGCAAACCGCCCGAGACTTTGTACGTGTTCTTGTCGAACTTGCCTCCGGCATGCAGCACGGTCATCACCACTTCAAGTGCCGAACGTTTTTCTTCTTTGTGGATGTCGGTGGGAATGCCGCGTCCATCGTCAACCACAGTCACCGAACCATCTTTGTTGATGCTCACGTCAATGGTTTTCGCGAACCCGGCAAGCGCCTCGTCAATCGAGTTGTCCACGACTTCATACACCAGGTGGTGCAGACCGCGAATGCTCACGTCGCCAATGTACATCGCCGGTCGACGCCTGACGGCCTCCAGACCTTTGAGAACGGTGATATCGTCAGCACTGTATTTGGCCGGATCGTCTTTTTCTTTTGCCATAACTTATTCTGTGATTATCCTCTGTTAAAGTTCAAATCTTAATTCTCAAAATCCCGACCGTTGAGCATCGCTTCGGTGTTGCCCAGGTACCTCTGCCAATTCCGCGCAAGACAAGCACTATGCTACAATAAACTTCCTATGCTCCAATTTCTTCGGCCTTCGTTGTTTCCCTTTCGCACGCTTACGCTTATCCGCCTGTATGAATTCACTGATACGTTTCTTCTCTTCCTTCGTCAACGGCCTCGGGTCAACAAAGAAATCAATTCCCCGCGGTTCTCGAATGAGTCCCATGATACATCACTCCTTAAGCTGATTCTGTTTTCAATCGACCTGGTCAGCCTGTCAATCTTGAAATCAAGCAAGTCTCGTCGCCGTGTCGGCATGTTCTCCCTAAACTCTAATGAACCACAAGCACGTGAAGCCCTTCGCAAACGCGTCGCGAACTTGCTATCGAAACCGAATTTCCTTCACCACTTTGCTTCCTGCCGCCGTGTTCACCTTCTCCATGATTTCCATTCGGCGCATAGTGAGTTCGTTGCGCCAGGGCGCTGTCGTT
>CAYJNF010000095.1:0-9875 GCA_964370915.1 uncultured Chitinophagales bacterium | reverse complement strand
ACTTCAAACAGAATGGGGATCATACAACAATAACTTCTATAAATGGATTTTTTGGTGAACTGAGAATTTTGATGTTTTTTTGCGTGATGCTGACACTGAACGTATTCGTTTTGCCATCCAGACGTTCAACCGTAATCTCGTACTTTCCGTGCAGGTCGTCGTACTCGCGGGTAAACTGCGCTGTCCCCGATGCCGGCAGACTGAGCTGTGGTGCCTTCAATCCGAGAATCTTGAAATGCAATGATCGCTTTTCCGAGAGTTCCTTGATCGAAAGCTCATAACGGAAGCTGGCAAACGCCTTGGTGGTTTCGATAGTGAGAAGAATCGTTGGTTGCTGTCGTCGCTCGTTGGTATGAGGTGCGAGTGTCAGCCTGTACTCGAATTCTTCTGCTTTCTTTGACTTCGCCATTGTGGGCCGGCTATCCCTCGAAGTAGGTCGCTTCTTCCTGCTTGAACATTTCAATGATCTCTTTTGAAGATCCGACTTCGAGAAGCTTGTTGCGGAAGTCAGCCTTGTTCATAAGACGGGAGATTTTGCTTAACAACTTGATATGCGGTCCGACCATGTTCGCTTTGCTCACGAGAAGGAAAACGAGCCGGACGGGTTTCTCATCCAACGATTCATAGTCGATAGGCTCCGATGTGACGGCAAACGCCCCCACAATGTCGGAGACCGCATCCGTCTTGCCGTGCGGGATTGCAAACCCGTCACCCACCCCGGTCGACATAATCTGTTCTCGTTCGAACACGGCGGAACGAACCTTGTCCTTATCGAGAACTTTCGGTGACGATGCGACGACATCGACGATTGCGTTGATAATATCGTCTTTGGAATTTCCTTCAAGATGGGTCACAACCAAATCCTCGGTCAGGAGGTCGCTAATCTTCATTCGTTACATAACTCCTATGGTTCGTCGCGCCATTGAATAACTTTGCGCTCGTATTGATTTGCTAATTGATCCGCCGTCGTCTTGTCTCCGGCCTCGGCATTGATATGAAAGAGTGGTCGTTCCTTGTCCGGCAGCAACAACACGGAAGTTCGCTGGCCGTTATGGTCCAGGTGGATTTTCACTCCGTCCACCAGATCGCGTTGGCGGCCTTCCGAGTCGCGCATGATATTGCGCATCACCTTGCCCTTGTGTTCCCACGAGCAATTTACGTTGCGCTTGGACATCTGCATGTGAGGCAGGGCGGTATTGATTTCGCCAAGACGTTTCCCGGTTTTGGCCATCATCTCGAGAATGCGCGTGAAGGAGTACATCGCATCGGTGGCAAAGAAAAAGTCCGTGAAAATGAAGCCGCCTTTGTTGCCCCCCACAAATTGCGCCTGCTTGGTGGTCGCGGCCTCCATCATTGCGAGATGACTGTCGCGTGTCTTGATCACTTTGACTCCTCGCTGCGCGCAGATGAGGTCGATGTCACCGGAAGACGTGATCGGCACGGCGACCGTGGTTGCATCAGGATTGGTCTGCAGGAACAACTCGGTCACAATTGTCAGCAGTCGGTCGCTGTGAATTGCAATACCGTTTTCGTCGACGACAAAGATTTTTTCGCCCCCCGCATCGATCAAACATCCAATATCGTACTTCAACGATGTGACGATGTGGGCAAGTTGCTTGATCGAGCTGTCGAATTCGTGCTGGTCCCGGGTGAGGCGTTTCGGATCGAGATGTGCGTTGGTCGCGATAACCTGGCAGTCGAACGATCCGAGGATGACGGGGAAGACGGTGGAGGCAACTCCGTTGGAGTAGTCGATGACCATGTTGAACTTGCGCTTGCTGATTGCGTCAACGTTGATCGAAGAGAGGAAGCTCCCTCGATATGCCTCGGTTGTTCGTTCGGGAAAGAAGATGTTACCCACTTTGTCGCGTGCCGCACGGGGAAAATCTTCACCAAAAAATAATCGTTCGATATTCTTTGTCTTGCCGGAGGGCAAGTCTTTGCCGTTGGCATCAAAGAAAATGATGTCGGTAAGATTCTTGTCGAACGGGGATCTGCGCACATGAATGCCGCCGGCCTCTTTGCCGCTGCTCAGCTCATGGCGCAGCAACGGAATTGACATCGCCCGCAGGTCGCTGGTGTTGACGCCGGCAGAAATCAAGCCGCAAATGAGCGCACGATTCATCATGCGGGAAACATTGTCGGAATCGCGGCAGGTGACGATGGTCTTTCCCTCACCGACGAATGCGCCGTATGCTGCGCCCAGCTTCGCTCCAAATTCAGGGTTCATTTCAATGTTCGACAGGCCGGTGACGCGCGCATCCGCAAACAATTCGCGCAGCCATTTGTCTTCCCACACCAGGCTGCGTGTGAGAACAGCGCCTTCCTCGACGACTTTCTCCGGCCACAATTTGATGTTCGATGCAAGCTGCGCTTTCCGGCCTATCCAGCAGGCGTCTCCGATGAAGACATTTTCCGACACAACAACCTTCTCACCGAGCGAGCAGCGTGAACACACAACATCGGTGGAAAGCTCGGCACTGTGACCCACAACGACATCGTTCCAGAGTACGACGTTTCTGAGTGTCGAGCCCGGACCAATAACGGAGTTGTCTCCGATGACACTATTGGAGATGTGGACATCATCTCCGAGGGTTACATTCTTTCCAAGAAGAACGGTGCCGCTGAGATGCAGCCGTTCGCGTTGGAACGAACATCCCTCACCGAAATAGAGACTTCCTTCCCTGGTTCCATCGATATTGATGTGGACGATACCGTTCAACGCATCAATGTGTGCGTCCTGATACTCGTTGAGGTTGCCAATGTCCCGCCAATAACCATCTGCAATGTATCCGTAGAGTCCCAGATCGTTGCGCAGCAGGTAGGGGAACAGGTTCTTGCTGAAATCAAATTCTTCGCGGTACGGGATGAGTTCAAGAACCTCGGGTTCGAGAATATAAATTCCCGTGTTGATCGTATCGCTGAAGACCTCACCCCAGGATGGCTTTTCGAGAAAGCGGGTGATCTTGCCCTCGGCGGAGGTGATTACAACCCCAAACGCAAGCGGATTCGTGGCATGTGTGAGGACGATGGTGGCTTGTGCTTTCTTCTCCTCGTGGTACCGCATCGCCGCGGTGAGATCGAAGTCGGTGAGCACATCGCCACTGATAATAAGCACCCGCTCATTCAGCCCCTTTGTAGCGTTGCGTACGCTGCCCGCGGTGCCATAGTCGGCATCGGCTTTCACGTACGACATCTTGACGCCAAGACGCGAACCATCTGCAAAATGGTTGGTGATGACCTCGGGTGAGTAAAAGAGTGTGGCAAGTATATCCGTAATGCCGTGCCGCTTGAGCAGCTCGACAATGTGATGCATCATCGGTTTGTTCATCACCGGCGCCATGGGCTTTGGCGTATTGCACGTCAGAGGGCGCAGTCGCGTCCCGAACCCGCCAGCCATGATAACAGCTTTCATTGTTCGGTTGTGCTTTGTGTGAAAGGAAAATGAAATGACCGGTTGTGATGCATTGACTGCGAAAAGATAACAAAAGGAGTTGTTGAATACAACGGTACTCGAATGAAAAACCGCCGATCCACTCAATGTTCTGCTTGCGCGGAGTTCAACCGATCAGGCGCTGCGAAATGGCATTGCTCGTCGCGTCCACTTATGCCTTGCTGAGTGCCTGCTCGATGTCTGCGAGAATGTCTTCCACATCCTCAATCCCGACCGAGATGCGCACGAGTCCGTCCGTAACGCCAATGCGAGCGCGTTGGTCGGGAGGAATTGACGCGTGGGTCATCGTCGCAGGATGCGTGATGATGGTCTCCACTCCTCCGAGGCTTTCCGCCAACGCGCAGAGCCTGACATTCTTGAGGAATGCAGCAGCGGCGGCAAAACTTCCGAGTTCGAATGAGATCATGCCGCCAAAATCCTTCATCTGCTTTTTTGCCAGATCGTGCTGCGGATGATCCTCGAGACCCGGATAATACACTTTCTGCACTTTCTTCTGACCGACAAGCCATCGGGCGACTTTCATTGCACTTTCACAATGCTGACGCATCCGGACCACGAGGGTCTTTGTTCCGCGCAGGCAAAGCCACGAATCGAACGGACTCAGAATGCCGCCGACAGCCTTCTGCATGAATCGGAGTCGCTCGTTGAATGCATCTCCGCTGGTCACGATCAGGCCGCCAAGCATATCGCTGTGCCCGTTCAGGTATTTCGTCAGGCTATGGACAACAATGTCGAAACCGTGATCCAGCGGACGTTGCAGATAGGGCGTGGCAAATGTATTGTCCACGACAGAAATCAACTTGAACTTCTTTGCAAGAGCCGCCGCCCCGGCAAGGTCAGTAATTTCCATTGTCGGGTTGGTTGGTGTTTCGATGAACAACATCTTGGTGTTCGGACGGAGAACGCGTTCGACATTTTGCAGGTTTGTTGTATCGACAAAATCGAACTGCAATCCGTAGTCTTCCCAGATCATCTTGGCAATGCGGTACGTTCCGCCGTACACATTCCACGACATGATTACGTGGTCGCCCGGCTTGAGCAAATGCATGATCGCATCGACGGCCGCCGTGCCTGAGCCAAACGCGAGTCCGTGCGTTCCGTTTTCCAGTGCTGCGATGTTGATCTCCAGCGCCGTGCGCGTCGGGTTGGAAACACGCGAGTACTCGTAGCCTTTGTGTTTTCCAAGCTCTTCCTGCACGTAGGTTGACGTAAGAAAAACAGGCGTCATGATCGCACCCGTCATAGGTTCAGCAGGCTGACCCGCGTGGATTGCTTTGGTGGAGAAACCGTGTTGATTCATTGTGCTCACATTGATTGCGGATTGATGATCGCGGATCGTTTGCGATTTGATTTGCTGACTTTTCCAGATGCTGTGAAGATTGCCGTAAGTTCGTTTGCCTCCCTCAAGAGATCCGAAAGCCGTTCCTTCCGCAGAAGCCCCAAACTACTTTCCCATAAACTCAATCACATCATACCGCGAAAGAATGCCGACAACTTTTTGCTGGTCCTCGATTAAGACGGCGGCGTTTCTCTTCGCAGTCATCATCTTGATAACATCATCAATATGCGAGTCGATGTTCACCACGGGAAATGACGGTTCCATCACCGAACTGACAGGTGAATCCACAAGCGTCGGCCGTTCCAGCACTTTCGCCATCAAATCGGAGTCGTGCACTGAGCCAACAGGCTTACCACGGTCGAGCACGGGAATCTGCGAAATGTCCTTCTGGCGCATCAAATCAAGAGCCTTGCGCACGGACGTGAGCGGGTCAATTTCGAAAAGCTCGCGTGCGTCTTTGCCCTTCGATTCCAAAACGTACCGTGCGGTGATTCTCTCGGGACGAAGGAAGCCATGTTCTTTCATCCAATCGTCATTGAATATTTTGCTGAGATATCTCTCGCCAAGATCAGGCAGCAGCACGACGACGACATCGTTCTCCTGGAACCGGTTTGCGATTTTCATCATCCCCGCCACAGCAGTTCCTGCCGATCCGCCAACCATCAGTCCTTCTTCGCGCGTAAGTCGGCGTGCCATGATGAACGATTCGCGGTCGTCAGCTTCGATCATTTCATCGATATAAGTAAAGTCAAGTGTGCCCGGCACGTAGTCCTGGCCGATGCCTTCAACTTTGTAGGTCTTAAGGAGTGGGGTAATCTTTTTGGTATAGTAATACTCCCGCAGTGCTGAGCCTTTCGGATCTATGCCAATGACTTTGATGTTGGGATTCTTTTCCTTGAGATACTTTCCCGTTCCGGTAATCGTCCCACCTGTGCCAACGCCGCAGACAAAATAGTCGATCTGTCCGCCGGTCTGTTCCCAGATCTCCGGGCCGGTAGTTTTGTAATGCGCTTCGGGATTGCGGGGATTGTAGTACTGGTTGGCGAGAATTGAGTTTGGTGTTTCGCGGACAACGCGCTTCGCGACTTCAGTGTAACTCTCCGGTGACTCATGTGGGACTGCTGTTGGGGTGACGATCACCTCGGCCCCAAATGCGCGGAGCAAACGGATTTTTTCCATGCTCATCTTGTCGGGTAGCGTAAAGACAGTTTTGTAACCCTTCACAGCTGCCACGAGCGCCAAGCCCATGCCCGTGTTGCCCGATGTCGATTCAACGATTGTCCCGCCGGGCTTCAATCGTCCGTCACGTTCCGCCTCTTCAACTATTGACACACCGATGCGATCTTTTACTGAGCCACCCGGATTGAAGTACTCCACTTTTGCGAGTATAAGCCCCTTCGTGCCCTTGGTAATGCTGTTCAGCCTGACGAGTGGCGTTCGTCCGATTGTCTGAAGGATGTTGTCGTAGAAGCATACTTTGCCTATGTCGCTTGCCATTATTTTTTTTTCCTAATTCTGAGTGAGCGAAGCGAACGAAGAACCTCACCGTTGAATAGATATGCAGATTTCGCTTTTAATGGAAAGTCCCATGCCTCGTGCAGTAAGACCCTTCGCAAGAAGCGCTCAGGGTTTAGTGCGATTGATTGTGCTGGCCGCGAATCCTGCGCCGAATCCGTTGTCGATGTTCACCACCAACACTCCTGCCGCGCACGAGTTAAGCATTGTGAGCAGAGGCGCGACGCCCTGAAAATTTGCCCCGTATCCGACTGACGTCGGAACAGCAATCACCGGGACATCAACCAATCCACCAACCACGCTTGGCAGCGCGCCATCCATTCCCGCGACGACAATGATGACTGAAGCTGAGCGAAGCTTTTTGCTCTGCGTCAGTATCCGGTGAATGCCGGCCACGCCAACATCGGTGAGCCGATCTACCTCATTGCCCATAATTGTGGCGGTCTCGAACGCTTCCTCGGCAACCGGCAAATCGGATGTGCCTGCCGTGACAATGAGAATTGTTCCGCGACCGCTGTGCGTTGTCAGATGTTCATTTGCCGATATTGTTCTTGCGAGCGGATTGTACCGGGCCGAGCGGACAACCTTGTTGACGGCAATGAACTGCTTTCTGGTTGCCCGCGTTGCGAGCAGGAGGTTTCCGTGCTTCACAATACGTTTTGCAATGGCGGCAACTTGGTGATCGGTTTTCCCTTCACAGAAAATAACTTCCGGAAAACCCTGTCGCATTTCGCGATGGTGGTCGAGCGTGGCAAATCCGAGATTCTCCACCATCGATGAAGAAACCACATGAAATACATCGTTCTCCGTTGCTTTCCCAAGTCTGTAAGCGCGGAGAATCTTTTTTGCTTCGGGCGTAATCACGAATCCGTATTCGGGGGAGATAGTCGGTAGCACAAAAAATTGCACGGTCAATATACCCCTTTCAACAAAGGGAGTCAACAAACTGTTGATTCTCCAAAGGATTTTGGTTATTCTATTCCGACATCGTAAACGAACTCATCGTGCTTTTTCACATACTTGCTGGCGTTGTCGGATACCTCTTCGGCTCATTTCCAACGGCCTACCTCGTTGTCAAGTGGAAATCCCAAGTTGATATTCGCAAGACCGGCAGCGGAAATGTCGGCACGTTGAATAGCTATCAGGTAACACAGTCAAAAGCTATCGGCGCTGTAGTACTATTGGTTGATCTGTGCAAGGGCTTGCTGGCAGTATTGTTTGTGAGAGGAGTGATGGGATCCGAATTCGCTACTCAGGCATTTGCAGGCGTTGGTGCTGTGCTGGCGCATAACTTTCCGATCTGGCTCGGGTTCAAAGGCGGGAGAGGCCTTGCTACTGCTGCCGGTGTGATGTTGGCGTTAGGATGGATGTTTGTGCCGCTGTGGCTTGCCCTGTGGTTTATCGGAAACAAAATCTCCGGCGACGTAAATGTTGGAAATGCAATCGCGACTGCGGTCATGGCGCTCTTGACTCTGCTTGCCCCGCTATCGATATTGACATTCATGGTTCCGGATAGCGCACCGATGCGTGACTTTTATCTGTTCATGACGGCTCTCGCCCTCGTGATTATGTCAAAACTCGTCGAGCCGGTTGTGACTTTTTTTTCGAAATGATGTGCATATGAACCCTGACCTTCGATTGTTCGTACGATAGGGGGATGTATCACAATGAATAAGAAGATCATTATGGTAAGTATTATTGCTGTGCCGCTTCTGGTCGGTGGACTGATCGGCTATGGCATTGGCCACACGCCAGAACGGGAACCAGCAGTCTCTGTCAAGCCGGAATTCGCCGATGCGCCGTTTACAGAAGCGAGTGAGCAATCACAAGTGAGGGACTCTGTTTCTGCTGACATTGCATCGCCGCGGCAAAATGCCATCACGCGCACCGTTGCGCGGTGCAACCCTGCAGTGGTTGGCATCAACGTTATCGAAGTTCGTCAGTTGCGGTATCGGAGTCCCTGGGGCGACGATCCGTTCTTCAGGAATTTTTTTCCTGATCAGGTGTACACCCAACAGCTTCAGGAGCTCGGCTCGGGCTTCATCATTTCGTCGGACGGGTTTGTGATCACGAACGACCATGTTGCGGGGAATGCCAAAGAGATCACTGTGACCATGACGAACGGGGAGAAGTACAAGGCTGAGTTGGTCGGGACGGATCAGTTTACGGATCTCGCATTGTTGAAGATCAACGGGAAGAATCTTCCGCATTTGAATCTGGGGAATTCCGATGACGTGATCATCGGCGAGTGGGTGATTGCGTTCGGCAATCCCTTTGGTCTGTTCGACGTGAACAACAAACCCACTGTTACCGTTGGCGTAGTAAGCTCAACAAATATGAATCTCAGGGCGCAGGAGGGACGAACCTACCGCGGCATGATCCAGACGGACGCAGCAATCAATTCAGGCAATAGTGGCGGGCCGTTGGTGAATAGCATGGCTGAAGTGATCGGCGTGAACTCGGTGATCTACTCGCCCAATCAGGGGAATATCGGACTCGGATTTGCGATCCCCGTCAATCGCGTGAAGACAATTATCGCCGAGCTTAAGCGTCACGGAAAAATTGAGCGCGAATTCTACACCGGATTGGAAGTTCAGGATGTCGACGAACGCGTTGCCCGCTATTTCGGACTCGATAAGGTGGAAGGGATCATCGTCAGCAATGTCCATCGGCGGAGTCCGGGTGAACGAGCCGGATTCAGGCCCGGCGACATCATCTTCGATGTCAATGGCGAACGAGTGACGGATCAATCCACACTTCTCTCCATCCTGGAGGAAGCAAAGGTTGGAGAAGTAGTAACGTTCAAAGTTCTCCGTGATCGTGCTACTATTACGCTCAGTCTAAAGTTGGAAAAGCGATCGACGTGACGATAAACAATGGAAGTGGGCCGTTCTTTGTGAAGATCGATCTTGGGAGGCTTGCATGAGAAAAGTCATTGTGTTGCTCAGTGCGGTGATGGTCCTGGGACAGGTACACAGTCAGACTTTTGTCGGCGTGCAGTGGCAGGTCGCAGAACCGACTCAGGGTTTTCGGCTGACCTCGGCAACGGGATTCGGTGCGAAGGTGACATATATCCGTTTTCTGGGTCCCGCATTTGCCCTTTGTGGTTCCTTCGGCCACATAAAATTCGATTCCCGCGTCAACACTCCACCTCTCAACGATTACAAGTTTGTGGTCATACCTGTGCATGTTGGAATGAAGTTGCTCCTCTCAAAGGGAGTCGTTTCACCGCACATTGGATTTGATCTCGGCATGGATTATCTTCGCATTCGCGGCGTCCCCCCGACTTCGGTGATTCCCACCTTCGTCGACATGAGTGAACTCAAGTTTGGATTCTCGCCGGAGATCGGCGTTGGCATTCATGTCGCCGGGCCAGTGGGCGTGCTGCTCACAGGATCATATAATGTCGTGTATACACAAGGAGATCCCTCGCAATACTTTGGACTTGGTGCCGGACTAGCTGTGGGCTTTTAGCGCGCGCTGTATTCAGTCACAGACTCAATTCCTTTTCACCCCCCTTTTTCTTACATTGATGAGGCGAAAGAAACACATGTTCGCCTCGTTACG